>JBDTAG010000435.1:0-4776 GCA_039924745.1 Rhodoferax sp. | reverse complement strand
GCTGGCGCTGGCGACAAACAAAAAGAGCGTGCCTAAAAACCCAATGGCTTTGCGGGGCCGGTGTAGCCCCACTTCTGCAATTTGTGTCTCCATGCCCGTGACCACGATTTCCAGCAGGTTCTGCCAGCGGGAACGGTGGAGCGAAGTGGATAGCCGGCGTGTGATGAGCGCAGAACCACCCACCAGCAGCACCATCAGGCACCAGGTGAATACGATCGTGGCATTGAGTTTGAAAAACCCGTTTTGCCAGTAAATGATTTGATCGGGGCTAAGGTGCATGGGGCACCCCACGGGTCATACGCACAACGATTTGTCGGGCCACTATAAAACCGAATAGGCAGGCCAACAGACGTTGCCATTCGCCGCCCGCAACGGCATAGAAGCCCGCCAACGCACCGCCAGTTCTCAGTAATGCGCTAGGCAAAATCCAAGCGGCTGGGTTGTTGGCTACAAGTCCCTTGCGTACGGTCCACCACAGTCCCCCGAAGAAGAAACCACCCAGTGCGCCACCCGCAAGCCACGCCAATAGCAGGGTCCATATCTCATGGTCCATCGTGATCCTCCGGCTCTTGGTGCATGGCAGCATCTTCCTTGCTAACCCAATGCCACGCATTGAAACAGCCCAGCGTGAGCCCGGCTGCCATCAATGCCAGCGTCCAGGAACGACCACCTGGGTAGTGCCGGTCCAGCCATACACCCAGCGCGGCACCCAACAAGGTTGGAACCACCACCGACCAGCCCACAATGCCCATCAGGCCAAGGCCAAACCAGACTCCCGGTGCGGGGTTGCGTTGCGCCTTCAATTTGCGGTCGGCTTTGGCCCCAACCTGCTCTGCCAATCGGTTGGCGGACTGCTTGGAATTGTCAAGTTCCTCAACCATGGCGCAGGGTCGCGAATTGGCGCAGGAACCCGGTTTCCAGCTTGGCCATGACCGCGCGCGCGTTTTGCTCTTGCGCGTCGATCTGAATAAATTCGCGTTCAACCGCCTGTCGCAACTGCGCCAGACTGGTCCCGCCCATGGCGCGGCGCGCAGAGACCAGTACGTCGGGGCCGGTCTTGACCAGCACCCCTTCGTCCAGTGCAATGTAGGCTTCACCCGCGTCCTCCGTCTCATAGACCAAGATGCAGGGAGTGATGGCTGCCACGCAATCCAGGCGATTGGGCAACAAGCCGAACGACCCTTCCCGCGTTTCTGCAACGATGCGTATGACACCTACGGTATCGGCAAATACTTGCGAAGGAAGCAACACCCTAAGGTGCATGCTGGTCGACGGCATGGGCGGTCTCCTTTGCAACTAAGGGTAGTTTGGCCTTGGCCTCATCCACTGCGCCAATCATGTAGAGTGCACTCTCGGGGTAGTCTTTGAACTCATCGCGCAGGATGCGTTCGCATCCATCCAGCGAGTCCTCCAAACTGACCAGTTTGCCCGGCAATCCACTGAATTGTTCAGTGGTAAAAAATGGCTGTGTCAAAAAGCGCTCCAGGCGCCGTGCACGCCCCACTACGTTGCGGTCTTCGGACGACAGTTGCTCCAAACCCAGCATGGCAATGATGTCCTTCAACTGGGCGTATTGCGCCAAGGTACCGCGGATTTTTTGGGCTAAAGCATAGTGCCGCTCACCGATAACACCGGGGGTCGCCATTTTGGAATTCGATTGCAAAGGGTCAATGGCGGGATACAAACCTTCGCTGGCACGTTTGCGGGATAGCACGATGGATGCCGAGAGGTGCGAAAAAGTGTGCACAGCAGCCGGATCGGTGAAATCGTCTGCCGGCACATAAACCGCCTGGATGGATGTAATCGCGCCGGTATCGGTGTTGGCAATGCGCTCTTCCAGGCCCGCCAACTCCGTACCCATGGTGGGCTGGTAGCCCAGGCGCGACGGCATTTGCCCCATCAACCCTGACACTTCAGAACCGGCCTGAATGAAGCGGAAAATGTTATCAATCAACAGCAGCACATCGCGGTGTTCGTCGTCACGAAAGTATTCGGCCATGGTCAGCGCAGCATGGCCCACACGAAAGCGCGCGCCCGGTGGCTCGTTCATCTGGCCAAAGACCATCACCATATTGGGCAAAACCCCGGCCGCTTTCATATCGCTGTAGAGCTCTTCACCTTCGCGGCAACGTTCACCTATCCCGCAAAAAATGCTGACCCCCTGCTGATGCCCCACCATGTTGTGGATCATCTCGGTCAGCAACACGGTTTTACCGACACCAGCCCCCCCAAAAAGACCGGCCTTGCCACCGCGTTCCAGGGGCATCAACACATCGATCGCCTTGATACCGGTTTCGAACACTTCGGAACGCGTAGACCGGTGCGCCAAGGCGGGTGGCGAACGGTGGACCGACCGCCACTGAACAGCTTCGGGTGCCGGCAAACGATCGATCGCGTTGCCAAACACGTCAAACATACGCGAAAGTATGCCTGTGCCGACCGGCGCGTTCAAGGGTGCGCCTGTGTCTTGGACCACATCGCCGCGCGCGAGACCCTGGGTGGATGTCAAGGCAATGGCGCGCACCAGGTGGGCATCGCGTTGCGCCAGCACCTCCAGGACCACACGGCCTTCATCGGCGTGGAGCAGCGTGCGAATAGGGGGCAAATCGGTTTCAAAACGCACATCCACCACGCTGCCGCGAACTGCTACCACCGTACCAAGATGTCGGACGGAAGGGGGGCTAGATAGGCGTGTAGTCGAGACAGATTGCATGTAAGACGCGTTCTCCAGCGGAGAGTGGAGAGGCGTCTGGATATTGTGCGCTTCGTATGTAAATACGAATGCGTGCTGGGTCACAGAGGCTTGACGTATATCAAGCCTAATCGCAATAGTCACCCCACTGATCCTGTCCAGCGACTGAATCAGTGGGGTGGCACGGGGGATTGCCTAGCAGGGGTACACAGTAGTCAGTGCGTTGAACATCACCAGTTGCACCGGCATATCGGCCTCGTAAACGCCGGCATTGCGTTTGAGCTCGCTGTCGTACAAGCTTTTGGCCATACTGGGTTCGAGGCGACGGCCGTTGAGGCAGATGGTGGCGGTAGCACCATTGCGCACAGCATGCGCTTGCGCTTCTATTACGCCTTCCATGACGCCAACCAAATAATAGTTGACGTAATTAGGCCCTTGCTTGCCCAACTTTGCCAGGCCGCGCAACTCGCGCAGGGACATGGCGGAAGCAGTGCTTGCAATGCTGACGCTGACCATGACAAGCACGGCGGCGCGAACCAGAGGGGTGGATAAAATTTTTGGGTACATGGTCAGTAGTCGAATGGTGAAACTTATTCTTACACCTCTAGCCATCGAGCGCACCCCAAGCATGGGGAACCCCACCGTTTCGCCCTACTATTTCAGCCGCATTTCGGCCGCGCGGGCATGGCCCTGCAGGCCTTCGCCATAAGCCAGCTCGGCGGCGATCGGTCCCAACACCTGGGCGCCGGCTTCGCTCACCTCGATCAGGCTGGATCGCTTTTGAAAATCGTAGACACCCAAGGGGCTGGAGAAACGTGCCGTACCGCTGGTGGGCAGCACGTGGTTGGGGCCAGCGCAGTAGTCGCCCAACGATTCGCTGGTGAAGGCACCCAAGAAGATTGCGCCCGCATGAATCAGCAATGGCTCCCAGCGGTGCGGGTCGCTGCTGGACACTTCCAAATGCTCGGGCGCGATGCGGTTGCTAATGGCGCAAGCCTCTTCCATGCTGCGGGTATGGATCAGCGCGCCACGGTCGTTCAGCGACTTGGCGATGATCTCGGCACGGGGCATTTCGGACAGCATGCGGTCCATAGCGGCTTGCACGGCGTCCAGATAGGCAGCATCTGGGCACAGCAAAATGCTCTGTGCCAACTCATCATGCTCGGCTTGGCTGAACAAATCCATGGCCACCCAATCCGGGGGCGTGGTGCCGTCGGCCAGCACCAGAATTTCGGATGGACCAGCGATCATGTCAATGCCAACTTTGCCAAAGACACTGCGCTTGGCCGCGGCGACATAGGCATTGCCGGGGCCGGTGATCTTGTGTACGGCCGGAATGGTTGCTGTGCCATAGGCCAATGCCGCAACAGCCTGCGCGCCGCCGATGGTGAAGGCACGGGTCACGCCTGCCACATAAGCGGCGGCCAGTACCATGGCATTTTTTTCGCCACGGGGGGTGGGCACCACCATGATGATCTCGCCCACACCCGCCACTTGGGCTGGGATGGCGTTCATCAGCACCGACGATGGATAGGTAGCCTTGCCGCCGGGTACGTAAATGCCTACGCGCTCCAGAGGCGTGACTTTTTGGCCCAGCAGATTGCCGAGTTCGTCGCGGTAGCTCCAACTCTCACCACTGGCCTTTTTTTGTGCTTCGTGGTAGCTACGCACGCGTTGGGCAGCTGCCTCTAATGCTTGGCGTTGTTTGGTGGGAATGCTGTCAAATGCAGCTTTGAGTTCGGTCTGGGTTAGCTCCAAATCGGCCACAGATGTGACCTGCACATGGTCCCAGCGCGCGGTGTACTCCAACACGGCTGCATCGCCACGTTGTTGCACGTCGCGCAAGATCGCGGCCACGCTGGTCTCGATCGCGGCGTCGGTATCGGCTGCCCAATGTAGGCGCGCCTGGAACGCGGCTTCGAATTGGCTGTCAGCGGTGGATAGGCGCAGGGGCGTGGCGTTCAAAGTCATGGCGTAGGGAAGCAAATGTCAGGCGGGCACAGCGATGGCGCTGGCAAAGGCATCAATAATTTTGCGGATGGGCTCGCGCTTGAGTTTGAGCGCGGCTTGGTTGACAACGAGGC
>JBDTAG010000434.1:0-3220 GCA_039924745.1 Rhodoferax sp. | reverse complement strand
GAATTTGTTCAGCGATGGGTACCCAATACTGGTGCTCAGCCAAGCCGCGTTGGATGGCCTGAACCAACGCTTGTTGGCCCAGGGCTTGCCCGAGGCGCAGCTACAGCGCTTTCGCCCCAACATCGTTATCGACGGTGTGCCCGAGCACGAAGAAGACCTGGCTGTTGAACTGACGTTCTCTGGCGAAGGTGCTGACGCTGTGCGCCTGCGCATGGTCAAACCCTGCCCGCGCTGCCCGATCCCCAACATCGACCCCGCCACCGCGCAGAGTACGCCGCATGTGATCGACTGCCTCGGTACCTACCGGCAAGATGGGCGTGTGAATGGCGCAGTGAGCTTCGGCATGTACGCCATCATTTTGGCGGGCGTGGGCGCTACGGTACGTGTTGGGCAGCCGCTGGCACTGGACTATGGGTTTGAGTGAAAAAGGGTAATTGCTATTAAATAGATAGCTGCATCGTCATATTTCACGAGGGCTAGAGGCCGATTTTGCATATAGTTCCGGCATTTGGCCGCATAAGGTGCTTTTACAGCTTCAACCGCAAATCCGTATTCGACCGATATTTGTGTCTGACACCACACAGAACAAATCGCCGGGGCTGAATATCCTTCGGCAATGACTTTTAAGGTTGACTCCCCTTCTTCGATTGACACGTTCAAATCATTCATCGCAGCGTCCCACCCCTGTGTCGGAGCATTGTCGGCATTGCACCGCGGCCGCATGCATTTTGGACAGTTTGCAAGCTTGGGCGGCGGGCGCGATGTTGATAGGCTACGCAAGAGCTTGCAAGATTTTTCCAGTGCGTACCCAAAGCCTGGTGACGAGCCGGTTTCGTTTGTAGCCATGTTTGAAGGATGTGCAGACAACGAAGCCGATTTCGAATTCAGCATGTGGCGACATCTTCAAGACGTCACCCATGCTGACAGCGCTTTTTTTGACTGGGACCCTACGGTCAGCGCCAACCCTGCTAGCCCAGAGTTTTCTTTCTCGGTCGGTGGGCGTGCTTACTACGTCATTGGGCTGCACCCATCGGCGTCTCGCATCGCGCGCCGTGCACCCATGACATGCTTGGTGTTCAACTTTCATGATCAGTTCGAACACATGCGCTCCAATGGCAAATATGCTGGCTTTCAGCGCACTATCCGCAACAGAGACATCAGTTTGCAAGGGTCGATCAACCCGGTGCTGGCGCAGTTTGGCGCAGCCTCTGAAGCGCGCCAATATTCCGGCCGCGCCGTACCATCTGACTGGCAATGCCCATTTCAATCCAACAGCAACCCATGACACAAGACCACACCCATTCCGCTACCCGCATTCCCCCACAAAGTGGTGCGTCGTTTGAGCTTAAAAAAGGCGAAGTGCTGCGCGTGACTGACCCTGATGGTCAGCAGGTGTCAGATTTGTTTGCGTTCCAATTAGGAAATTTCGCCTGTAGCTTGTCATCGGGGCGCAGCATCGACTACGCCAGCCGCTTGGCCTTGACCACCGGCGACATTCTTTACTCCAACAACAGCAAGCCGATGTTCACGATATTGACGGATACCGTGGGCACGCACGACTTTCTGCTGACTCCGTGTAGTCAGGAGATGTTTGAGATTTTGTATAAATGCACCGAGCACCACCCCAGCTGCTTTGAGAACCTGTGCAATGCGTTTAAAAGCCACGGCGTCCGCCCGGAGCAAATCTCGACCACCTTCAATATTTTTATGAATGTGAAAGTCGACCCCGATGGCGCTGTGCGGGTGTTGCCACCGTTGTCTAAAGCCGGTGATTACATCGAACTGCGGGCCGAGATGGATATGGTGTGCGCGCTGACTGCTTGCTCTGCCGAACAATCCAACAACGGTTCGTTCAAGCCGATTGACTTTCAAGTTTTGCGACCAGCATGCAGCTGAGTATGACTGTCGGCGTCGCCAGTGCCAAGATGGGGTCCGTGGGGCTTAGGATGTCTGTCTTCGGGTCGCAAGCGGCTAAGCGCGAACCGTTGTACACCGTCGCTTGGGCGGTGTCGCCAGCAGAAGTGCGTGAAGCCCAGCAGTTGCGCCACAGGGTTTTTAGTGAGGAAATGGGTGCCAGCCTACCGCCCGATGCCAGTGGGGATGTGGGTATCGACTGCGATCGTTTCGATCCGTTTTGCGCCCACCTGATTGTTCGCGCCACGGGGCGTGGCCAATCCGGCCAAGTGGTTGCTACTTGCCGCGTGTTGACTCCTGATGCAGTGCATCAGGTGGGTGCCTTCTACGCCCAGAGTGAATTCGATCTTTATCCCGTGCGTGACCTGTTGCCATCCACGCTGGAGATGGGGCGCGTGTGCGTGCACCCAGACTGGCGTTCAGGTCTGATTGTGATGGCCATGTGGCGCGCTGTGGGGCAGAAGCTGGCAGCGCTGAAGTTGGACTGCATCATTGGGTGCTCCAGCGTGAGCGTGAAGGATGGCGGCGGTTTTGCGGTGCAGCTGTGGAACCAGTTGCAAGCCACACACTTGGCGCCTGCAAACCGACAGATAGTGCCGCACATTCCATTTGGCCTGCCGCAAAAGCTGGCAGCGGCAGTGGCCACACCACCTTTGATTGCTGGCTACCTGCGTTGCGGCGGCAAAGTTTTGGGCCCGCCCGCCTTTGATGCCGTTTTTGAGACCGCAGATTTCCCCATGATGCTCAACTTGGCAGACATGCCTGCGCGCTACAACAAACGCATCTTTGGAGACGGACATTAGCGACACCGGCCGCTTGGAGCAACTGCCCAAGTGGTTGAACCTGATCCCGATGGTCACACAGTGGCTTTGGCTTTCCGTTCGGTACCGTTCGATTACGCTGCCATCCTCTTGCAACCCAGCGATCGTGACTGGCGGCATGGTAGGCGAAGGCAAGATGGATTACTTCGACGCCATGGGCGATCGCGCACTTGCGTTTGTAACCCCCACCGTATGCTTGACGTGTGATGGTGAGGCGGGTTTGGGCGCAGTAGACGCTGCCATGGCAAGTGCTGCGATCCATTACCCGGTGGTTGTGAAACCAAATCTTGGTTGGTGCGGTTATGGGGTACGCAAAATTGACAGCAGCGCGCAAATGCTGGGCTATTTAAAGGTCTATCCCACAGGCGAACAGTTCGTCATTCAAGACTGGCTGGCCGATGCGGGTGAGGCGGGCATTTTCTATATGCGCCATCCCGGGGAGGCATACGGGGAAGTCATAGGTATGCTGCTGCGCGAATATCCGC
>JBDTAG010000433.1:0-8383 GCA_039924745.1 Rhodoferax sp. | reverse complement strand
ATTTGCCGCAGGATTTTTTAAAGATGGCTTGGGGCGCAGCCCAAGACGTTGTTGCGCAAGAGGCACCTGATGCCTTTACACCGGTCAGTGAATATGTGCCGGATTACGCCGGTGGCGGCGCAACCAGCGCCACAATGGGCACGGACGATGGGGATGCCGATAGGGTTCAGCGCTTTTTAGTTGAGGTACAACGCTCCCTGGATTTGTGGGACCGCACGTGGTCCAGTATGCCGTTGGGCGGTCTGCGTGTTTATGCGGGTGAACGTTCTGCCGAATTGGCGACCTGGCTCTCGCGCGAGATGGGGCAAACCGTTTCGGCCATGGACTTGGGTGCCTTTTTTCCTGGGCTGCAGTCCATGAGCATTGCAGAGCAAACCTACTGTCTGCCTTTGCTTGGCGTTTTGTTGCGCGCCGAAACCCGCCGGCTCTGAGTCCGCACACCAACGCCTCAGCCCTTACCATGCCCCAGCAAATAAACCTTTGTACGCCGATACTGCTAGCGCAAAAGCGTTACTTTTCTGCGCACACCATGGCGATTGCGTTGGCCGTCTTTCTAATTTTGGGTGGCACTTTGTTCGCTGCCTGGGTTTGGAATCTGGACCGTGCGAGCGAATCTTTCAAACAGTCATTGGCGTCCCACGCGCAAGAGATTGCGAGCTTGCAGTCAGCAATCAAGAGCAGCATGGCCAGTGCCGCACCAGTAGACCCAGCGTTGGTGGCGCAACTCGATGCGCTGAACATCTCTATTGCCCAGCGTGAAAAGTTGAAAATCGCGTTGGGCGAAGGCATGTTCCGCCCGGGCTGGGGGCATTCGGATCGGCTGGCATGGGTCGCTCGCAGTATCCCTGCGCCAGTATGGATCACCAATGTGCGTATGGATGGAACCCACTTTGAGGTGAGCGGCTTCACCTTGGAGCCTGCTGCCCTGAACGAATGGGTGGATAAATTGGCGATCAGCCCACTCATGCAAGGTCTTAAGCTCGCCACGGTGCGGGTAGAGAACGCTACAGCGGCCACCATCCACCCACCGGGCGATGCGGCACCGGCAGCGCCTGCGCCGACAGCATCGTCAGCTTCCGCGCCTACTGCCCCGCCGCGGCCCGTTTGGTCCTTTACTTTGGTCAGTGCGGAGCCATTGGCTGCTATTTCACGGGCCGCCAGTGCGCCTGGGGGCAAACCATGAAACAACAATGGCAACAAATAGCGCTGCGCATTGATGCCATGCAATTGCGGGAGCGGGTGTTCCTGTTTTTAGCCATTATTGTGTGTGCACTGGCGCTAGCGGACACGTTGTGGCTGTCGCCAGCGCAGTTAGCCCACAAACAAGCCAGCCAACAGTTTGCCGCGCAAGGTGTTGAGTTGCAGCGCCTGCGCGATGAGCTCCGGGGGCTGGCCCAGCCAGTGGATGCCAATAAGGCGGTGCGCGATGAATTGGCTGCGGCTACTCAACGACTGTACACCGTCAACCAGGAGATCAAAGACGTCGCGCCGTTGGCTGAAGGCGGCCCGGCTATTGAGACCGCCTTGGTTCAGTTCCTACGTCGCCAAGAGGGGCTGACCTTGCTCAGCACCGGCACCATTCAGCAAGAAGGAGCCAGCGTTGCCGCTGTAGCAGTCGCACCAGCTGGTGCGGCCTCACAGCCGGTACTTTCGCGCCGTGGTCTGGAACTGCGCGTAGCCGGTACCTACGCAGACTTGGTGCGTTATGTGCGGACGTTGGAAAACGCGTTGCCAACCTTGCGCTGGGGCAACCTTGAAATCAAGGCCACCAAACAACCCCCGGTCTTGACGCTACAGGTCTATGTAGTGGGAGTTTCGCAATGATGGTCATCCGCTATGTCGCCGCGTTTGCGGTAGTGTTTGTGTCTATGTTGAATGTTGCCCCTGCGGCAGCACAAGACGCACGCGACCCGACAAAAGAGCCACCCGAAACAGGGGCCGGCAGCCAGTCACCAACGGGTGCGGAAGGTATGACCGTAGTCGTGCGCAACAACCGGCCGTATCTCGTGGTCGGCACGCGACTGTATGCTCCAGGAGACAAGGTCGGCAATCTGCGGGTCCAGCGCATTTCAGAAACTGAGGTGTGGTTTTACGACGGCACCGCTCTGACCAAGGTGCCTCGCTTTGCCGGTATAACGCGCAAAGTGATCGCCACAAAACCGCCTTGCACAGCGCCTGCCAATAGTCCAGCGCCCGCAGTCGCACCATGCGAAGACGGCCAACCGTGAAGTTCACGCACATGATTACCAAAACTGCCACCATGACGAAATTGTTTCCACTTGGCACCGTACTGATCGCCAGCCTACTTGCCAGTTGCGCTGCCGACCGCCCCCTGCGCACGCCGGATGTGGGTGAAGCCGTGCGTGCAGAGATCGCCGCGACGCCTCCCAAACCCAGCGCCGCTGTACCCAAGAAAGTAAGTGACGAGCTGGCCGAGCCAGCGCCCAAGGCCATGCCTGCGCCATCCGAACCCCGACTGGACTTGCTGGTCAATAACGCAAATGCCCGTGAGGTGTTCCTGGCCATCGTCGCCGACACACGCTACAGCATGTTGATGCACCCTGATGTGTCGGGCACCCTGTCGGTAACATTGCGCGGTGTGACTGTGACCGAAGCATTGGAAGCGATACGGGATGTTTATGGCTACGACTTCAAAATAGAGGGCCGCCGCATAGTGATCTATGCACCCACATTGCAGACCCGTATTTTTACCATCAACTACCCGCATGCATTGCGCGTAGGAACCAGTGAATTGCGTGTGACATCAGGCTCCAACGGCAGTAACAACAATAACGGCGGAAGCAATAGCAACGGGGCAACCAACGGCGCACAAGGCGGTAACAGCAGTGGCGGTGCCAATGTGCAGCAACAAGAAAATAGCCGTGTCACCACCAGTTCGCGCACCGATTTTTGGGCCGAGTTAACCGACGCGGTCAAAGGCATGTTGGGCAATGCCGCAGGGCGCAACGTCATTGTCAGTCCGCAAGCGGGCATCATGGCCGTGCGCGCCATGCCCGAAGAATTGCGACAGGTCAGCCTGTTTCTGAAAGCGGCACAAATTGCCGTCGAGCGCCAGGTCATGCTGGAGGCAAAAATTGTCGAAGTTGAGCTGCGTGACGGGTACCAAAGCGGTATCGACTGGTCTGCTTTGCGCAATGCTGGTCGTTACACCGGTGTCATCGGCAGCGTGGGTGGTGGCACCAGCAACAACGTGCTGATCAACGGCGTCACCAACAACGTACCGGGCTTTCCAACGGGCACCACTCCGGCTTTGGCGGACACATCGTCTTTGCCGGTGGGCACTGGCGGTCTGTTTGGTCTGGCCTTGGCCACCGATGGTTTCCAGGCAGTTCTGGGCTTCCTGGAGACGCGCGGAGATATTCAAATTCTCAGCAGCCCACGCATCGCCACGCTGAACAACCAAAAGGCTTTGCTCAAGGTCGGCACAGACGAGTTTTTTGTGACCAATGTGTCGGGCGGAACGGCGGCCACGCCATCCACATCTAGCAGCAGCTCTACGGCACCCACCCTGCCAACCCTGACGCTGACGCCATTCTTCTCGGGCATCTCGCTTGACGTCACACCCCAAATTGATGACGGCAACAACATTACTTTGCATGTGCGGCCATCGGTGACCACCGTGACGGAAAAGACCAAGCAAATCGATTTGGGCACCATTGGCAACTACAAGCTACCGTTAGCGTCCAGCGCGGTGAACGAGTCGGACACCATGGTGCGCATCCAGGACGGCAACATCGTGGCCATCGGTGGATTGATGCAAGTGGAATCTAACCGCACATCCTCCGGTATGCCAGGCACGTCGGATGTACCTTTCCTCTCATCTATTCTGGGCAATAAAGCCAACTCGGGTCGCAAGAAGGAATTGGTTGTTTTGATCAAACCCACCATCATCCGCAATGCAGACGACTGGGAAGCTCAGACCCAGCGCACCCGCGCCGCATTGGACGATATGGACAACAGCCGCACCCGTGTCATCCGTATGGACGGCGCAACCAAGAACGTCGAACCTGCACGGACGCAGCCGTAACGATGTACCTGGGGCACTTTTCCCTGCGTGAGGCCCCGTTTTCGATCACGCCTGACTCGTCTTTTTTTTACCCGCACGAAAGCGCACAGGCTGCGCTCAACACGTTGCTGGTCGCGTTGCGCAGTGGCGAGGGATTCTTGAAAATTGTGGGTGAAGTGGGCTGCGGCAAGACCGTGCTGTGCCGCCAATTGCTCAAGACCCTGCAAGGCGATTTTGTGACCGCCTACATTCCCAACCCCGACATGGGCCGCGATGATTTGCTGATGGCGCTGGCCCTGGAGTTAAGCATCAAGCTGGTGCCGCCCATCAGCCGCCACAGCGTCCTTAATGCGCTGCGCGATTGCCTGGTGCACCATGCGCAGGAAGGCCGTCAGGTAGTGGTCTGCATTGACGAAGCACAGGCCATCCCTTTGCGTACGGTTGAAAGCCTGCGCCTGTTGTCTAACCTCGAAACGGAAAAACGCAAGCTATTACAACTGGTGCTTCTGGGCCAACCCGAGTTAGATGCCAAGTTGGCGCGCCCTGAAATTCGCCAGTTGATGCAACGCATCACCTTTAGCGAATACTTGGGGCCCATGCACGCAGACCGCGTCCCGGTGTACCTCGTCCATCGCTTGTCCACGGCTGCCGCGGGCCCACATACCGATGTACACATTTTTGAACCGGCTGCAGCCATGGCCATAGCCCGCGCCAGCGGAGGCGTCCCACGGCTCATCAACGTGATCGCCCACAAATGCCTCATGCTGGCCTATGGTGAAAACGTGCACCGCGTCAACACTGCTCACGTACATTTGGCAGTGCAGGACACACCGGGTGTGGTGCCACGCGCTGCCTGGTGGCGTCGCCTGTGGACGACTCCTTTGGTGCGCATGCGGATCGCACCATTTTCTGGCACCCCAATGCGGTCCCATACCAGGAGCAAGCAGTGAGCGTCATTAACAAGATGCTGCGGGACTTGGATCACCGCCAAGGCGCCCATCCACTGGGTGCGGCGACCAAGGCTGCGCAAGAAAATCCCACAACCGCTGCCTTGCATCACGGTACAGCCAGTGTGGGGATGGACATCTTGTCAGACCTCGACGTACCGCGAACCGGCATGCGGATGTGGCTGGGTCTATCAATTCTGGTCGTTGCTGCGGCATCGTTGGCCGCATGGCAGTTTTGGTGGCAGACAGACACAGCCCATACCGCAAAAACTGTGTCCAAAGCGCCCGTTGCAAACCCCGTACATCCAGTTCAGTCGGCCTCTGCCGCAGCGGGTGTTGCCAGTAGCCCCGTGGTTGCAACCGTCCCGCTTTCCAGCGCAAGCAGCGTGGAACCCCCGCCTGTGGCGACGACCATGAACCTGCGCATGGAGCAGAGCCTGACGGCCCGACGCGCGCTGGATGCTTTGCTATCGGTCCAAGTGCCTGCTTCAGCCCCAGTGCCTGCACCCACAACGGTCCCTAAGCCGGTCGCGCCCCCTACCATCGCTAAAGCGGTAACTGCACCTGCGACTGCATCTGCGTCTGCAGTGGCTTCTGTCGCTGCACCGCCCAGTGCTGCGCCCCCTTCAAAATCGACCACCAGCTATAACAACACACCGCCTATCCAGCGACAACAACCAGCTGGGGGAGATGCGATGGTGCAGGTTCAAAGTCTCTGGAACAGTGGTTCGCACGAAGCCGCCATGGACCTGATGCAGCAATCCATCGCGGCGACTGAACGCGGTGTTAAAGCCGGTACTGCCTCGGGCAGCAGCACGTTGGTGCTGGTGCCGCTGGTGCGAGAGATGGCACGCATGCAACTCGCCGAAGGTCGCTATGGTGCCGTGTGGGAAATGCTAACACGCACGGAGCGACTGCTGGGCAACCAGGCGGATTTGTGGGCAATCCGCGCCAATGCTGCCCAACGACTGGGCCACCACGCCGACAGTGTGCACGCCTACACGATGGCCTTGCAGACCCGTCCGGACGAACAGCGTTGGCTGCTAGGTGCTGCGGTATCGTTGGCCGCCTTGGGCCAGACCGCCAGTGCGACTGAAATGGCTGAAAAAGCCCGAGCGGTGGGCCCGGTCGGCAAGGACATACTGGCCTATCTGCGCCAAGCAGGCGTACCGTTGCGCGAGCAATAGCGCAGAGCTGTTTCAAGACCTTCCTTGTGAAGGATCTCAATCTGCTCGCCCACCAAAAACGGTTGTTTGACCGTCACCTCGGCCCAACCTACGGTTGCGCAGCGCGTAGATGCATAATATGCCTCTAGCCCTCGTCGGATATGCCTATGTAGCTATGTATTTGATAGTAAATGGTCAACCAGAGGTTCAAATCGCTTCGGTGCGTTCCATCAGCCACTTGAGCCCGGCGCCCGTGAGCAGCGGGCTCAGACGCGCACGCACCGTGGCGTGGTAGGCGTTGAGCCAGGTGATCTCGTCAGCGCGCATCAGGCTCCGGTCGATGCAGCGGGTGTCGATAGGGCAGAGCGTAAGCGTCTCAAACCCCAAGAATTCACCAAACTGCTCGGAGGTATCGGCCGCTACGTTCAACACCAGATTCTCGATACGCACGCCCCATTGACCTGCCCGGTACAGGCCTGGCTCGATAGAGGTGACCATGCCTGGCTGCATGGCCATATTTGCATCGGGAATGGCTTTGGAAATGCTCTGTGGGCCTTCGTGCACGTTCAGGAAATAGCCTACGCCGTGGCCCGTGCCGTGTCCGTAGTCCATGCCATGCTCCCACAGCGGGGCGCGGGCCAGTGCGTCCAGCATGGGCGATAGTGTGCCCAGCGGAAAGCGCGCGCGTGACAGGCCAATCGTGCCCTTGAGCACGATGGTGTAGTCGCGCTTCTGCGCGGCGCTGGGCGTGCCAATAGGCCACACGCGGGTGATGTCGGTGGTGCCGCCGGGGTATTGGCCGCCCGAGTCGATCAAGAGCAATCCATTGCCTTCAATCACCGCATGACTCTCGGGCGTGGCGCGGTAGTGCGGCATGGCGCCATTGGCATTGAAGCCAGCAATGGTGTTGAACGACAGGCCCACAAAACCGGGGCGCTTGGCGCGCTCGGCGGTCAGGCGTTCGTCAATCGTCAGCTCAGTGATGCGCTCTTTGCCTTGCGCGGCCTCGAACCAGGCGTAGAAGGCGCACATCGCAGCACCGTCTTGCTCCATGGCGGCGCGTATGTGGGCAGCTTCTGATGCATTCTTGCGGCTCTTGAGCAAGGTGCTGGGGTTGATGGTTTCAACCACCTTCACGGCAGTGGGCGCGCTTTCGCGCAGGCCTAAAGTGACGCGGCGCGGGTCCAGTAGCAGCACGGCGCTGGAGGGCAGGGCGGCCAAGGCCGGACCGGCTAGCGCGTAGTCTTGCACCAGCACGCCGTCTTGCGTCAAGCGTGCGGCAAGGTCGGCGGGCACTTTGCCTGCGCCGACAAACAATGTTGCGCCCTTGGCATCGATCAACGCGTGCGCGAGGAAGACCGGGTTGTACGACACATCCGAACCGCGCAGGTTGAACAGCCAGGCGATATCGTCAACGGTGGATACGAAGTGGTGGCTGGCACCCACATGGGCCATGGCCGATCGCACTTGGGCCAACTTGGCAGCGCGGGGCGCGCTGGCAAAGGCAGCGTCGTGCTCGTAAACAGGGGCTTGCGGCAGCGGTGCGCGGTCTGGCCAGATGTGGGTAAACAGGTCGATATCGGTACGCACGGTGGCACCCACCTTGGCCAATGTGTCGCGCAACTGCTGTGCGGCAGCCAAACCCAACACCGCGCCGTCCACGCCGACGACCTTGCCGTGGCCCGTGTTCTGCGCCAACCACTGCACATGGTGGGTGGATGCACCAGTGTCAATCTTGACCAGCTCGATACCGGTGTGTGCCAGTTCGGCCTCTGCCTGCGTCCAGTAGCGACTATCCGCGAACAAGGCAGCACGGTTTTGCGTAACCACCAACGTGCCCATGGAGCCTGTAAACCCGGACAACCATTCACGGCCTTGCCAGTGTGCGGGCAGGTATTCGGACAGGTGCGGGTCGCTAGAGGGCACCAGGCAAGCGGCCAGGCCCAGCTCCTTCAGGGTGCGTTGGGCGCTGGCTATGCGTTGGGCAAAAACAGTAGGCGTGGCAGTCATCGCGGTTCCTTGTGGGAAGGGTGTTGGCGCCGGGGTCAGGCGCAAACCCGCGATTGTAGGACTGTGCTTTTTATAGCCGCGTCACACCCGGCACATAGCCGACCAATTTGCCATCCACATAGAGCGCACCCTCTGGCGCGCCGGCTTCTGCATAAAACTCGTAAACCATTTCGCTAGGCGGGCGGCGGTTCGTGCGCGCCGTGGCGCTGAGGCTGCGTGACAACTGTGCCAAG
>JBDTAG010000432.1:0-5026 GCA_039924745.1 Rhodoferax sp. | reverse complement strand
GGGGCCTTGCTAGGCGCTGTCTCGGGGTCATTGATTATTGAGGACCCCGTTTTTGGCGATATTTTTGTAAGCCCGTCATCCGTTGCCAGCTTGCTTGCGCCACTTCTCGCGGCGGTCTACACAGTGTTGCAGAGCAAGATAATCATTCGCAACCAAATTGCAATAGATGGCTCTACCTTGAAATTGCCGCCCTCATTGGGAAGTATTTTTTGGAATGGAAATCGAAAAAAACCAAAACGCCAAGAGGCATTGTTAGCCAAACCGCAGCCGGTTGAACCCCAAGTAATGACTCAATCACAGCGTGCTCTCAATTTGGAAGCTACTGATAGCCTGGCGGACAGGGCGATTGCGCTGAACTCTCCCCCCGCTAAGAAGCGCGAAACCTTGCCAAGATCGTGGACTGAGAAGCCCATTCAATCGACGTTGATTTTTGCAATGATCCTGTTGGCGTTTTGGGGTGTCAACCTATTGCTCGACACCAGGCTCATGCCGACTCCCGAGGGGTTCAGAAATTACAAATGCAACGATCCGGCTTTGACAATAAGTTACCGCGAGGACGCAAAGAACATTCGCCTTACATCCGGTAATAACGTGGTGACAACCACAGTGGGTGGGAATCAAATTGTTTGGAATGAGTACCGTGCTTCAAGCCAACTGCTGGGTGTGCCTCTGCCCACCAAAATTGTTTCTATTAGTCCAATGACATTGATTGTCGATGGCGGTATGTTTCAAAAGACCGTTTGCTCGGTGGTTTCAAATTTGCCGTGATTCCGGATGAAATTGTCGCTCCAATCAGGAGCTTGACTTTTTGATTCATTTTTCAAACTTTCTCTTTTTACTACTCTTCAAAATTATGCACACTTACATTTTCTTGGGCATTGCCGCAATATTCCTCATCGCCTTGGTCACCTGGGCTGTTGTGGACTTGATGCGAACGCCTACAAACAAAAAGTAGCCACATCGCAAAGCTAATCGCAGCTTGTCGGGCGCCAATTTTGAAGTATCAACGCCAGTTGGCACACCGTGCAAACTAAGAAGTCGAAGGCAATCAAACTGCTTGCCCAGTTTGGTCCTGGCTTAGCGGTGATGCTGGCAGACACCGAGGCAGGTAGTGTGATAACTGCAGCGCAAAGTGGCGCGCGCTGGGGCTATCGACTGCTGCTCTTGCAGGCGCTAATTGTCCCGCTGCTGTTTATGGTTCAAGAATTGGCGGCCAGATTGGCGTTGGGCACGGGGCAAGGATATGTCGAGCTCATACGCCAACGTTTTGGCAAGATGATGGCTGTGGTGTCTGTGACCACTTTGGCAGTGAGCTGCTTTGGAACGCTCGTCACCGAACTGGGCGGCCTTGCATCCGTTGGTCAAATTTTCGGTGTCCCCATTTGGCAAACCATTGCCGCGCTGATCGTACTGATATTGACAATGGTTACGACAGGTGCATACCAATCTGTTGAGCGGATCGTGATTTTGTCTGGTCTTTTCGAACTCGCATTCCTGGTGATCGCTTGGAAGGCAAGACCAGACCACCGCGAGGTGATGCAACAGTTGCTACAGATGCCTATTGGCAACCACGACTACCTGTATTTGTTGGCGGCAAATTTGGGAACCAGCATCATGCCGTGGTCCATTTTTTACCAACAATCCGCCTTGCTTGACAAAGGTTTGAGTCTTGAAAATGTCAAGGCGGTCCGAGCGGAAATCATGGTCGGCGCCATACTCTGTCAAGTCATCACGGCAGCCATCATGATCGCAGCAGCGGCGAGTTTTTCTCATAACCCATCCGCAATGGGACTTGAAAACGTGACCCAGATTGCCGACGCATTTGGTACATCGCTTGGCATGTCCTGGGGGCATATCATTTTCTGTATTGGATTGAGCGGTGGCGCTCTGATTGCAACTGTTTTAGTCTGCCTGACAGCGGCATGGGCATTTGGCGAGGTTACTGGAATCCATCATTCACTTGAGCAGCGCCCCTTGGACGCTCCGTGGTTCTACGTTGCTTTCGCCGCTATGCTGATACTGGGTGGATTGGTCGTGGTTTCCGGTGTCAGCTTGGTGAGGCTATCGATTGCCATGGGCGTACTCAATGCGTTGTTACTGCCAATTGCTCTGGGGTTTCTGTACGCTTTGGCAAGAAGTGAACTTCGTGGAACTTTGCAATTGACCGGAGTTTACGGAAAACTCATCGCAATGACGTTCTGTGCCACTTCGATCCTGGGCGTCTATTGCGCAATTGCCGGGATGTGACACGATACAACTTGTACTATTTATAGCGACCGGCACCGGACATGCAACAGTTTGAATTTCAGATCAGGCTCACCGCGCAGGAATACTTGAACTATTACCGTGGCACGGTCAGTCAAGTCGTGGCCTCCAGCACTTCCGGTGCAACGGTGCAATTCCCCGCCGCTTTATTGAAACCATTCGTCACCTCCGGCGGCATCTATGGCCGTTTTTTACTCACCTGCGATGACGACCACAAGAACTCCCAGCTCAAAAAAATAGGCTGACTTCGTTTTTCGACCGTCATTTTCTAGGCAGCAAGAGTGAAGTGAGAGATTGATTTTTCAACAATCCATTCAAGCCATTCTGCGGATCGACACAGCCACAAAGCCTCAACACAATTACAGGTAATCACCAGCCCGAAACTGCCGCGTCTTGAGCCAGTATTCCCACGTGTAGCCGGGCCACAGCGTATCAATGCGCCCATCTGCATGCTGGTACCAGCTCTTGCAACCAGACGACCAAACGGTGCCCTTCATCTTTTGTTGTACAGCCGCATAGTCGTCCCGTTGGACATCGGCACGCAGTTGCAACGCCGCTCGCTTGTGGTCACGCAGACTCTTGATCGCCTGCACGATGTAGTCCACTTGGCACTCGATCATGAAAATGATGGAGTTGTGGCCCAACCCAGTATTTGGTCCGACTAAGAGAAACAAATTCGGAAAGCCTGCCACCGTAATGCCCAAGTGACTAGCAGCAGGGTTGCTGCGCCATACGGCGCCCAACTCGGGTGCACCACCCTCAGCGCCTGCCCCATAAATCTGCATGGGAGCGACAAATTCAGTTGCCTTGAAACCCGTGCCCCAAATGATCACATCGCAGGGGTAGACCTTGCCATCCGCGTCCACCACGCCGTTGGGTGCAATGCCGCCCACCGCCTGCGTGACCAGTTGCACATTGGACCGCTGCAACGCAGGAAACCAAGTATTGGAAATCAGTAGGCGCTTGCAGCCGGGGTTGAAATCTGGCGTCAAAGCGGTGCGCATATCGGCATCGTCAACTTGGCTGCGCAGATGGTGGCCCGACAGGCGCTTGAGCATGCGCTGGATGGCGGACGAACCCATGAAGCCCATCCCCACAAACTCGTTGAACCAGTACACCCGCCACCGACTCAGGCGTTGCAACAGGGGCACATGGCGGTAGGCCCATCGCTTGGACGCACTATAGGGCTTGTCCCAACGTGGTAGCACCCATGCTGCTGTGCGTTGGAACACGGTGACATGGGCCGCATTGGGCGCGATCTCGGGGACAAACTGCACAGCGCTTGCGCCGGTGCCCACCACCGCGACGCGCTTGCCTTGCAGATCCACATCGTGGCGCCAATGGCTGGAGTGAAAAGTCTGGCCCGTGAAACTGTCCAGGCCAGGCACATCTGGAATCGCAGGCTTGTTCAGCGGCCCGGTTGCCAAAATTACATGGCGCGCCAGCAAGGGCACTTGGCCTTCAATATCAATCTGCCAGCACTGCTGGTCGGCCAGCCAACGCATGGCGGCCACATCGGTGTTGAAGCGTATCAAAGGGCGCAACACAAATTCGTCTGTGACGCGCAGGATGTAGTCCTGAATCTCTTGCTGCTGCGGATAGGGCCGCGTCCAATGCTTGTTGGGCGCGAAGGAGAAGGAGTAAAGGTGCGATGGCACATCGCAGGCGCAGCCGGGATAGATGTTGTCTCGCCAAGTGCCGCCCACCTCGTTGCTACGCTCCAGAATAGCCAACGATTGCACACCGTTTTCGCGCAGGCGGATGGCCGCACACAGACCGCCAAACCCCGCCCCCACGATAGCCACATCGACTGGTTTCTGCTGCTGTTGTAGTTGCGTTTGCATGCAGTCAACTTACCACACGAGCGGCGCAATCCACCAAACCCTTTAGTGGGACTTAGGTAAGTCCAGTGACGTGGAGCCGGACATCGTGGCAGTCGAACCCAGGCGCTCGGTCGTCCAACGCAGCAGGTCCATCCACATTTGGCGCATTTCGGCGTCTTGTGGTGTGCGCGAGGCGCTGGGCAGCTCGATGGTGACCACAGGCACTCCTTTGTGGACGCCGCCGTAATTGCCCAAAGAACCAGGGAAAATACCGACTTGGTCCAAGTAAAGCCGCCCCAGCCGACTCGGTGGCACAGACGGGCCGTCAAAATCCAGCACACCATAGGGTGCATGCACGCTAACGATCAGGTTGGGTTTGAAGCTGTCCATCTGTTCCAGCAAGAAGCGCGACTCGGGCTCTGACAAGGCCTGCTTGCCTGGCCAGCGGCGCGGGTCATGGCGGGTGCGGATCTCCCAGTACTGACGGGCATCACGCGTCCAGTTGGGGGTGGGGAAATTGCGGTTCAGGTCCACGCCGTGGGCGTTGACACGCCGCGCTGGGCGGGCAAACATACCATCAGGGTTGAGCGTGGGGATAAAACGCCAGTGGATGGGCACGGGGGTGTCAGCTGGCGGCGTTTGCGCCATCTCTATCCAATGGAAGACCAAGGAGCTGGACGACATCTCGTCGCCGTGTATGCCACCCAGCACCAGCACGCGCAAGGGTGTGCCGCCAGCCGCTACGTCGCGGCTCCAGATGGGCCGACCCAACACCGAGCGGGCATGGGTGTCTTGCAATTGAGCGGACTCACACAACACCGCTTTGACGTTGGGTAATTTTGAGACGTAATCGGCGCAAGGCCTCATGGGTAAAGCGCATGCAGCTACGCTATTCATAGCGAAAAATAGCAACAAAATAGTTCTGACAGACATTGCGG
>JBDTAG010000431.1:0-6101 GCA_039924745.1 Rhodoferax sp. | reverse complement strand
CATTTCAAACAGCGCCATACCAATAACCAAGACGACCGCCGCGCCCAGCCATGTCTCAATGCCCGTCGTGTTGAGCAGCAGCCCCATGAATGCGATGTCTGACCCTTGCGAAGAACTAAGTTGCAGGTGGTAGGTCATTTCAATCATGGCCGCCGCACCTGACAAAGCAATCAAACCAGTGATGGCCAACGCAATGTAATTCAGAGTGAGCCCACGCAACTTGCCAAACTTGGCCACCCGCAGGTTCATCATGATCAGGCTTGCGATGCCGCCCGGCGCATACATCACCATGAACAAGAAAATCAGGCCCAGGTAGAGCAGCCACGCTTTGGTGAATTCGCTGAACAACACAAAAGCCAGCACCATCAACACGGCTCCAATAATGGGGCCAAAGAAGAAGGTTGCACCACCAAGAAACGTGAACAAAAGATAGGCGCCAGAACGCGCCGCGTGAACCACTTCTGCAGTCACAATTTCGAAATTCAACGCACCCAGCCCGCCTGAAATACCGGCAAAAAATCCGGCAATAATGAAGGCGGTATAGCGAACACGCTGCGTGTTGTAGCCCACGAACTCGACCCGCTCCGGGTTGTCGCGCACGGCATTCAACATGCGCCCCAAAGGCGTGCCGGTGACCGCGAACATGGCTACGACCGAGATGAAGGTATAGATCGCGATCAGGTAGTACACCTGTACGGCGGGGCCGTAGGTGATGCCCATGAAGGGGTGACCTGTGACGCGGTTGCCCGATACGCCGCCCTCGCCGCCAAAAAACTCAGGAATCATCAGCGACATCGCAAACACCAACTCACTCATACCCAGAGTAATCATTGCGAAGGTAGTGCCAGATTTGCGCGTTGTGACGTACCCGAACAGTGCGGCAAAAAACATGCCGGCGAATCCGCCTACCAATGGAACCAATGAAACAGGAATGGGCAGTGCACCGCTGGACACGCCATTGAGCGCATGGATAGCTACAAAAGAACCCAGACCACTGTACACCGCATGGCCAAAGCTCAGCATGCCACCCTGTCCAAGCAACATGTTGTAGGACAGGCATACGATGATTGCAATGCCCATTTGTGATAACACCGTCAAACCCAGACCGCTCTTGAATATCAGCGGCGCGATGCCGAGCACCAGCGCGAAGAGGCCCCAGGTAATTACACGCCCCAGATTGAACGGTTTAGCGGGATTGGAAGGAATAGTTTGGCTCATGGTCTTATCCTTCCCGCGTGCCCAGAAGGCCTTTGGGCCGGAAGATCAAAATCAACACCAGGAACAGATAAGGCAAGATTGGTGCGATCTGCGACAAAGTCAATTTCACAATCGAATTGTCGCGAGCAGCGTCGCTCAGGTGCAGGCCCAAATCCTGTGCCAGCGTGGCGACAGAAAAGTCGAATGCAATCGCAAACGTTTGTATGACGCCAATCAGTACCGAGGCTAAAAAGGCGCCTGACAGCGAGCCCATGCCCCCCACCACAACAACCACAAAGATCACCGAACCTACGGTGGCGGCCATCGCGGGTTCAGTCAAGAAAGTACTGCCACCAATCACGCCCGCCAGGCCCGCCAGCGCGGTACCTGCGCCGAACACCAACATGAAAATTCTGGGTACGTTGTGGCCCAAAGACTCCACCGCATCGGGGTGCGTCAATGCTGACTGGATGACCAACCCAATGCGCGTGCGAGTCAACAGCAGCCACACTGCCAGCAACATCACAAGCGCAACCAACATCATGAATCCGCGTGTTGCAGGGAATGGCGAACACACTACCCGCAACGCAGCATCCGCAGCACTACACATCTCGGCTGGCGCAGCGCCCCACAGGAGACTCAAACCATTGACAGAATGGTTAATCAGAGTGAAGGCAGGCCCTTGCAATGCCGCAGGTGGTGGAAACTCCAGCGCGATACGGCCCCAGATCAATTGCACCAATTCCAACACAACATAAGAGAGACCAAAAGTGATCATGAGCTCCGGCACATGGCCGTATTTGTGTACTTTGCGAAGACACACGCGTTCGAACAAAGCACCCAATGCGCCAACGATGAGTGGTGCAAACACTAGCGCTGGCCAAAAGCCAACAAAGCGCGACACCGTGTACCCCACATAGGCACCCAACATATAAAAGCTGGCGTGTGCGAAATTCAATACGCCCATCATGCTGAAGATCAGCGTAAGCCCTGAGCTCAACATGAACAATAACAGGCCATAGCTCAGCCCGTTAAGCATAGAGATGATGATGAACTCCATTGTCGACAAGCCTTTATCGTCGTTGACAGAAAAAAAGCCCGAGGCGGCAAACCCGCTCGGGCTCCTGTTATCTAAGCGCCCAGTGCTGGACTAAGGACGCTTCATCTGGCAGCTGGTTGGCGTGCTCGACACATAGTTGGGATACTCTTTGACCGGGGCCAAAGTCATGCCGGTGCCCTCAGGGCTGTACGGGTACTTCTTATCCGCTTTTTGCCAAACCGTCATGTACAGCGGTTGCTGCAACTGGTGGTCTGTCTTGCGCATTTCCACTTCCCCGTTGAAGCTTGGCACTTTTATGCCTTCCATGGCTGCAGCTACTTTGAGCGGGTCGGTGGACTTGGCTTTAGCCATGGCAGCGCCGAGAACTTGATACACACGGATCACAGAACCTGTGTAGAAATCGTCGTTGTACTTGTCGTGGAACTCTTTCATCCATTTATCCATTTGGCCACCCATGTTGTAGTGGCTGTAGGCAATCTGGTAAACGCGACCAGCACCGTTGGTGCCCAAGGCTGCCGGTGTTCCGGTCACGCCAGCGTAGTAGGTGAAGAATTTGCCGGTGTAGCCATTTTCATTGGCCGCCTTGATCAACAAGGATAGGTCTGAACCCCAGTTTCCGGTAATAACGGTGTCAGCGCCGGATGCCTTGATCTTGGCAATGTATGGGGCAAAGTCACGCACCTGCGCCAATGGGTGCAAATCTTCACCCACGATCTGAATATCGGGACGCTTACGGGCCAAATCCTCCTTGGCATACTTGGCGACCTGCACACCGTGCGAGTAGTTTTGACCCAGAATGTAGACCTTGTGGATGTCCTTTTGGTCCTTCATGAAGGTGGTCATTGCTTCCATTTTCATGGAGGTATCTGCGTCAAAGCGGAAGTGCCAGTAGCTGCACTTGCTGTTGGTCAGATCAGGGTCTACCGCCGCGTCATTGAGGTACAGCACCTCTTTGCCAGGGTTGCGTTCGTTGTACTTTGTAACTGCATCCGACAAAGCCAACGCGACAGACGAACCATTACCTTGGATGATGTAACGCACACCTTGATCAATAGCCGCTTTGAGTGCATTCAGGCTCTCGGTTGGGCTGAGTTTGTTATCAATGGTGGTGAACTCAAACTTGACGCCAGCAGGGTTGCCAGCGCCACTAAACTTTTCAGCAAAGAACTTGTAGCTCTTGTCCTGGTTGACACCGACCGGGCCGAGTAGGCCTGTCAAGGGATCAATTCTGACCAGTTTAACGACCTCGCCCTTTTGCGCAAAAGCGCCTTGGGCACAGACCAACGCAACCGAAGCAGCGACGAATTTCAGACCAAACTTCATAACGTGTCTCCTTGTGAAAATTCTGAATGAAGCGTACAAGAATTACTGCACTGCAACGCGAGGGTTTCCCCTATTCGGTATCACCTTGGTGACTTGCCGGCGTGTCAGTGCAAACTATTCAAATACCCGGCAGCTTGTAATCTTTGAGAAGCTCGCGCAGTTTTGTTTTTTGCATCTTGCCGGTACCTCCCAACGGAATGGCATCCACAAAGACCACATCGTCAGGTATCTGCCATTTGGCAGTTTTGCCCTCGTAGAACGTCAGCAGCTCGTCGCGCGTAACCTCTTGCCCTGGCTTTTTGACAACCGCAACGATGGGGCGTTCATCCCACTTTGGGTGCTTCATGCCGATACAGGCCGCCATGGCTACAGCGGGGTGTGCCATAGCCACGTTTTCGACGTCTATGGAGCTGATCCATTCGCCGCCGGACTTGATTACGTCCTTGCTGCGGTCGGTGATCTGCATATACCCGTCCGTGTCAATCGTAGCCACATCGCCGGTGGGGAACCAGCCATCGATCAGCGGCGAGCCGCCCTCGCCTTTGAAGTATTCGCTGATGACCCAGGGGCCTTTGACCAGCAGATCGCCATAAGCTTTGCCGTCCCACGGCAGCTCCTTGCCGGTGTCGTCCACAATCTTCATGTCCACACCAAAAATGCCGCGGCCTTGCTTGAGCCGCACCTTCATTTTGTCTGCCGCATCCATTGGCAGATGCTTGTTTTTCAAGGTGCAGACCGTTCCCAGCGGGGACATTTCTGTCATCCCCCAGGCATGCAAAACTTCAACACCATAAACATCGTTGAATGCGGTGATCATGGCCGGTGGGCAAGCCGAGCCGCCAATAACCGTGCGCTTGAGTGTGGAGAAGCGCAGATTGCCCGCTTGCATATGGGCCAGCATCATTTGCCAAACAGTGGGCACACCAGCGGCGAATGTGACTTTTTCGGATTCGATCAGATCAAAAATCGATTTGCCGTCCATGGCCGGGCCTGGGAAAACCAATTTGGCACCCGTCATGGCTGCTGAATAGGGCAGGCCCCAGGCATTGACGTGGAACATCGGCACCACAGGCAGCACGCAGTCACGCGCGCTCATGCTCAGTGCATCAGGCAGCGCGCCTGCCAGGGCGTGCAGCATCGTAGAACGGTGGCTGTAAAGAGCCGCTTTGGGGTTGCCCGTGGTACCACTGGTGTAGCACATGCTGGATGCCGAATTTTCATCAAACTCTGGCCACGCATAGTCAGTCGATTGGCCACCAATCCAAGCTTCGTAGCTTTGCAACCCAGGGATTCCGCTGTCGGCGGGCAACTTATCCGCATCGCACAAAGCAATGTAATGTTTTACCGTTTTGCAATGGCCATGAATGGCTTTGATGATGGGCAAAAAGCTCAGGTCGAAGCACAGCACTTGGTCTTCGGCATGGTTGGCAATCCAGGCGATCTGTTCAGGATGCAAACGAGGATTAAGGGTGTGCAGGACTCTGCCCGAACCGCTGACGCCGAAATACAGTTCCAAGTGGCGGTAACCGTTCCACGCCAGCGTGGCGACGCGGTCGCTGAATGCCAGCTTTAAGTTGTCCAGCGCATTCGCAACTTGGCGGGAGCGGATAGCCACGTCTTTGTAGGTGTAGCGATGGATGTCGCCCTCGACGCGGCGCGATACCACCTCCGCCTCACCATGGTGCCGCTCCGCAAACTGGATCAGCGACGAAATCAACAGCGGGTGGCCTTGCATTAACCCAAGCATGGATATTCCTTAATACAGTGAATGTTGGAAATGATCATAGTAAGTAATTTGCAATCAGAAAAACAGTGTGGTTAATGCCTATGCGACAGCAGCAGTACGTGTTTGGTCGGACTGCAAGACAATGCTGCAATGCAAGAAACTTCTTTTGGTGCAGCGCAATTGGCGCCCGAATGGCATTGGTCTAACAGCTTCGCAGCTTTGGGCCCTGACTTCTATTCGCCTATGGCAACCCAGCCAATGGTCCAGCCTTATGCGGTCGCCCACAGCACGTCAGCGCTTTCACTCATTGGGCTTCCTGCAGATGCCATGCAATCCGAAGCCTGGCGGCAAGTTTTTATCGGCAATGCGGTCCCCAGCGGCGCCCAGCCCTTGTCTACCGTCTACAGTGGCCATCAATTTGGCGTGTGGGCTGGGCAACTGGGCGATGGACGGGCAGCATTGCTGGGCGAATTGACTCCGCCCTCCGGATACAGTGGTGTGGCCCAGGAATTGCAGCTTAAGGGCTCCGGCGTAACGCCCTATTCTCGCATGGGTGATGGCCGCGCAGTTTTACGATCCAGCATCCGCGAATTTCTAGGTAGCGAGGCGATGCATGCATTGGCCATACCCACCACGCGCGCGGTGAGTGTGATGGGATCGGACCACGCGGTGTACCGAGAGCAGCCTGAAACTGCTGCGGTAGTCGCTCGACTGGCACCCAGTTTCATACGCTTTGGGCATTTTGAGCACTTTAGCCACCAAATCTTGCACCCACAACTGCGCCAATTGGCTGAC
>JBDTAG010000430.1:0-5315 GCA_039924745.1 Rhodoferax sp. | reverse complement strand
GAGGTGTGGTGATACCGAATACCTTCGCATAACTTTTGATCATGGCCACTGTGGGCAATAGCATTGTTCAAAAACCTGCCCTCTTTCTACAGTTCATCCAACAACAGGGGAAATGATGGATGTCTGTATTTTGGGCGCTGGTATCGTGGGTCTGGCCACCGCTTACGAACTGAATCGCCAAGGCGCGCGCGTAACGGTGGTCGACAAGGCCGCGTCTGGCACTGGCGCCAGCGGTGGCAATGGGGCGCAACTGAGCTATAGCTATGTGCAACCGCTGGCGGATGGCGCCATTTGGGGGCAACTCCCCAAACTCTTGCTGTCAAAAGACTCCCCGCTCAAGATCAGGCCCCAGTGGGACTTTGCCCAATGGCGTTGGGGGCTCGCGTTCTTGCAGGCATGCAACGCTGGTGCATCTGCACGTACCACGGCCAGCCTGCTTCGCTTGGCGAGCCTGAGCCGTGCGGGCCTCGACCGTATGCGTAGGGCGCATAGCTTGGATTGCGATTTCTCCAGTACCGGGAAGCTGGTGCTGTATTCGACGACCAAGGCATTCACGGCGGCTCAGAAACAGGTGGCGTTGCAACATGCTTTAGGGAGCCAACAGACAGCCGTCACGGCCCAGCAATGCTGCGATCTGGAGCCCGCGCTTCTGGGCTATCGACACCACATTGCAGGTGCCGTTTACACACCATCGGAATGTGCGGTGGATTGTCTCAAACTATGCCAGGCGCTCGAACACCTGCTGCGCGCGAAAGGCGTGCAATTCGCGCTGGGCGAAGCGGTCTCTGCATTGGAAACACGGGGCACACGCATTGCAGCGGCGCACACCGCCAGTGGCGCGATCGAAGCCGACCATTTTGTGCTGGCGTTGGGCAGCGCCAGCGCATATCTCGCACGCAGCGTAGGCGTGCACCTTCCGGTGTACCCACTCAAAGGCTATAGCATGACACTGGACATTTCAAACGCCCCGCCCCATGCGGCACCGCGCATCAACGTGACGGACACCGCACGCAAAGTCGTATTTGCCCGCATCGGCACGCGTCTGCGTGTAGCGGGCATGGCGGAACTGGTGGGCTATGACAGTACGGTGCGGCCTGAAGCAATTGAAAGCCTGCAACGCAGCACGCGCACCGTCTTCTCTGCTTTGAAAGCCACCCACGCAGAATTACCATGGAGCGGCCTTCGCCCCGCTACCCCGTCCGGACTGCCCATTGTTGGTGTGCAGGCGGGCGGCCCAGACAACCTGTTCGTCAATACTGGCCACGGGGCATTGGGGCTTACGCTGGCCTTTGGCACGGCGCAACAGGTAGCACAGCACCTGCTGAAAACGCCAGAGCCATGACTTCATCCGCCGAGTGCCTGCACCACGGTTTGCTGGACGCAACGGGTCATTGCGGTTGCCAGCAAAGACGTAGGGCGATTGATGGGACGCAGTGCCACAACAGGAATCACAATTTGGGGTTCCAGTACCAGCACATCCACCTTGCTACGGTCCGCAGAAATGGCAGTACAGGCATCCACCAGTGCAACCCCCACACCATGGTGCGCCAGCGCCAAGGCGGCATGGTAGGTCTGCACCCGCACAGCCGACTGCAGCCCCACGCCCAGCTGGCTGCAAGCCTGACCCAAACTGACGCCCACCGGGTCTCCTAGATCGAGCGTCACAACCGGTGTATGGGTCAAATCGACAAGGCCCACACTACCCCGCTTGATCCATGCGCGGTCCAGCATGCCCTTGGGTGCCACACACACCATGCTGCCCTCACTCAATGGCTGAGGCTCCAGCGACGGATGCGTAACGGCACTGAAAACATAGCCTACATCGGCCTCTTGCAGCACCAACGACGACACGATTTGCGGGGAGTGCAACGCGTCAATCGTCACCGCCACATTGGGGTGCTGGGCACGAAACAGTTTCAGGGCGCGCGGCAATATTTCATAGCTCAGGGCCAACACGCTCAGCACATGCAATTCACCGTCTCCCTGGCCACGGCGCAAGTTGCTTGCCAAGCGCTGCACTTCGTCGAGCTGCGCAAACAGGCGCGCTATGTGCGGATACAGCGCTTGCGCTTCGGTGGTTGGCGCCAGGCGCCCTTTGATGCGCTGAAACAGCGCAAAACCCAACTGCAATTCGGCATGCGCCAGGATCCGACTCACAGCCGGTTGCGTCACATTGATCAGACGTGCCGCCGAACTGACGCTGCCCGTCAGCATGATTGCATTGAAGACTTCGATGTGACGGAGGCGCATGGTGCCGAGCTTAGTACAAAAACCGCTCAAACCCCGCCAGCGCAACCCTGACAGGGATCCACGTCTGCCTCTACACGGTTCTATCCACCCCCGCTGGGGCGAGTGCTGGGTCGATAGACAAGATCTCCTACCGCTCGGTACTCTACTTGCCGGTGACGCCGGCTACATCATCTATTTCAAACCACTGGAGAGCATGCGCGTTGGCCCTACGCCATCACGCGGCGGGACTCGGTCAAGTATCACAGGGACAGAGTGGGTGATGTTGATGCGCAGCGCAACACGCGAAAAGGGCATGCACGCGCACAGGCATGAGTTTGCGTTATGGGTCACCCCACATTTTGAATGCGACGCAGGGATGAACCACTTTTACACTGACTTTGCCGCGGTTCATTCACTGGTTTTTTAAAACGAAGAGGGTATGCACATGAAGATTTCCACGACCATGGTCGCTGCGCTACTAGCGCTAGGCTTGTCTGCAACAGTAGGCGCACAAACTTTGAAGAAAGTTGCGGACAGCAATACGATACACATTGGCTACCGCGAGTCTTCGGTACCGTTTGGGTATTTGGTGAGCGGGACCAAAGCAGTGGGTTTTGGCATAGATATCGCCGAAGCCATCGTCAGCGATGTTCGCAAGGCGGTGAACAAGCCCAACCTTGAAGTGGCATGGTCGCCCGTGACTTCACTCAACCGCATACCACTGCTGCTGAACGACACCATCGATCTGGAATGCGGCTCCACCACCAACAACACGGTGCGCAGCAAGGACGTCGCCTTTGCCATCAATTATTTCTACACCGGCACACGCCTCTTGGTCAAAGCCAATTCGGGCATCAAGAACTATGCCGACCTCGCTGGCAAATCGGTCGCTAGCACCTCCGGCACGACCAACAACACCGTCATGCGCAAATACGACATAGACAAGAAGCTGAACATGCAGTTCCTGTATGGCAAGGACCATGCGGACTCTTTCCTGTTGGTAGAAAGTGATCGCGCAGTCGCCTTTGCAATGGACGACATTTTGCTGTTCGGCTTGCGGGCCGAATCCAAGAACCCGGAATCACTGCAGGTCGTTGGCGACGCCTTGCAAGTAGAGCCCTATGCCTGCATGTTGCGCAAAGATGACCCTGAATTCAAAAAATTGGTGGACGGAACCATCTCACGGTTAATGACCTCGGGGGAATTCAACAAGCTTTACACCAAGTGGTTTGAGTCGCCAATTCCTCCCAAAGGCATCAACCTCAAAGTCCCCATGAGCCAACAACTCAAAGACAACATCAAAGCGTTGAGCGACAAGCCCGCTACCTGAGGCACACACCATGCATGGGACAAGGGTAGTGGGCATTCTCGGTGGCATGGGGCCAGCCGCAGGCGCGGACTTTGCGCGCTTGTTTGTGCAAGCCTGCACCGACCAGATGCATGCAATGCGCATTCCTGTGTCAGACCAAAACTTTCCGGAGCACTGGTTGGCACAGGTGCCCGTGCCCGATCGGACCACCGCGTTGGAATCGCCTGGCGCCGGCGGTCACCAACCGCTTGAGCCCATGTTGCAGGCCTTGGGCAAGCTTGCGGCGCTCGGTGCAAAAACGGTAGCTGTGGCGTGCAACACGGCACACGCCTGGCATGGAGAGTTGCAAGAGAAGTTTCCGCAGCTCGAAGTGCTGCATGTCGCGCGTGAAGTGGCGAGAACCCTTGCAAAAAGGGGGATTGAAGAGGTCGGTCTGCTGGCCACGGAAGGAACGTATCGCGCAGGCCTGTATGAAAAGGCGCTTCGCGAAGAAGGCCTCACCTGCCATATTCCAGTAGCCGTTGAACGGGAGCGTTTGATGCATGGTATCTACAAGGGTGTCAAGATGGGCGATATGCCGCTGGCCCTTGAATGTTTCCAGTCCGTGGCGCAGACATTAGCCGAACGGCACCACCTAACAACTTTGGTCATGGGCTGTACTGAAATTCCATTGGCGCTCCAAACGGTGCCCGGAATCCCCAATGTGCATTTAGTAGACCCCGCCGTGCTGCTGGCACGCACGCTTGCACAGCGCGCTTACGCGCGGTAGCTGTTCTGTATCGTCTTTTTCAGCGTCGCAATGCCGAAAAGGCCTCGAACTCCCAACTGCGCATACCCAGCAGCAAGGTGTAACCTTGGCGGTCCTTGTCCTGCAGCTTTTGGTCCGCCAGATGCTGCTGCGAAAAGTCTTGCGCCACACGCTGCATGCGCTCCATGAACGATGGCGCCAAACTGCGGCTGATCGAGCCGTGGACCAACAACAGCCCTTCGCCCGCGCCATCGAAGCCGCCCGAAAAATAATCCAACAACGCGTTGTCGCGAAAGTAATCCATCACCGGGCCATGCGGACGCCATCGGAAGGCCTTGGCCAACTTCAGGCGGTAGCGATTCAGCGGGCGCAGCTCGATGATGCCAATGCGGTCCAGCTGCGCCAGGTAGCCTATGCACTGCGCCTGCGTCAGGCGGTAGCTGGACACCATCTGCTCCAGCGTCCATTGGCTTAACACGCAAATCGCCACCAGCAACAGCTTCTTGTCTGCCACAACGGCGCGCTCTTGTTCTTGCGTCAATTGGGCTAACAGCGGCTGGGTATCGGCCACGCGGCGGGCCAGGTCGGCAAAGTCCAGCTTGAGTGCGCGGCAAATGGCGTCTATGCGCGACAGCGGCATATCGCCCTTGGCCAGCATGCGCTTGATGCTGGATTCGGCCATGCCCATGGCAGTGGCCAAATCGGCATAGGTCATGTGGGCGGACTTCAGCTCATGCTTCAGGGCGGATACAAGGTCGGCGGTGGTGCTCATAGGTATCAATTATCGATACTTTTCGTATTTGAAAGCAAACTCGTATCAAAATTTGCACCCGTTCGGCACCAAAACGGCAACACACTGGCGCCTGATTCATAACCACCCACGTATGCCGCCATGAAAACACCGCTGACCCGTTCTGAAATCCACCTGTCGTTCGCTTTGGCGATGGCGTGCGTGCTGGCGTGTTTCGGCCCTGCCGTGTCGCAATATGCCAACTACCATGCCTTTGCCGACCAACGCACATTGTGGGG
>JBDTAG010000429.1:0-4268 GCA_039924745.1 Rhodoferax sp. | reverse complement strand
GCGACTGCCATCCGCAGACCATTGAAGTGGTGCAGACGCGCGCCGCACCGTTGGGCATTGAAGTGCTGGTCGCCATGAGCGGCGAAGACTGGAACGACTGGCTGGCCAACCGCGACTACTTTGCGGTGATGGACCAGTACCCCAGCACCAGCGGCGCCATTGGTGACCTGCGCGCCGAAGTGACGAAAGTCCACGCTAAAAACGCAGCCTTCATCGTGGCCGCTGACCTGCTGGCGTTGACGCTGCTGACGCCCCCCGGCGAGTGGGATGCTGACATCGTGGTCGGCACCACCCAACGATTCGGCATGCCCATGTGCAATGGCGGCCCGCACGCCGCCTACATGGCTTGCCGTGACGAATACAAACGCTCCCTGCCCGGCCGACTGGTCGGCGTCAGCGTAGACGTGCATGGCAACCCGACCTACCGCTTGGCGCTGCAAACGCGCGAGCAACACATCCGCCGCGAAAAGGCCACGTCCAACATCTGTACCGCGCAGGTCTTGCCTGCGGTGGTGTCCAGCATGTACGCCGTGTACCACGGCCCTGAGGGTCTGACCCGAATCGCGCTGCGCGTGGCTACCTTGACCGCCATTTTGGCCAAGGGACTGCAAGCATTGGGTTACACCATGAGCCACCGCGACACCCTGCTCAACGCCTTTGACACGCTGTCGATCAAAACCGAAGGCGCTACCAAAGATATAGCGGCTCGTGCTGTATCGGCGGGGGCTAACGTGCAAACTGCGTGGGGCGAATACATCGTCATGTCTCTGGACGAGACCAGCACGCGCGACGACGTGGCACTGATCTGGTCCTTTTTCGCCAAGCCCGGTCAAACCTTGCCCAAGGTTGCAGATTTGGAAGCCGATGCCGCGCCGCTGATCCCCGCCGCACTGCGCCGCACCAGCACATTCATGACGCACCCGGTGTTCAACACCCACCACTCCGAGACCGGCATGCTGCGCTACATCCGCATGCTCAGCGACAAAGACTTGGCGCTGGATCGCAGCATGATCCCGCTGGGCAGTTGCACGATGAAGCTCAACGCCACCAGCGAGATGATTCCCATCACGTGGCCTGAGTTTGCCAACATCCACCCCTTCTGCCCGGCCGATCAACGCCTGGGCTATGCCGAGCTGGATGCGCAGCTGCGCGCTTGGCTGTGCGCCGCCACGGGCTATGCCGGTATCAGCCTGCAGCCCAATGCGGGTTCGCAAGGCGAATATGCTGGTCTTTTGGTCATCAAGGCTTTCCATGAAAGCAAGGGTCAAGGCCACCGCAACATTTGCCTGATCCCCAGCAGCGCGCACGGCACCAACCCTGCCAGCGCGATGATGGCGGGCATGACCGTCGTGGTGACCAAGTGCGACGACAACGGCAACGTGGACATGGCCGACCTGAAGGCCAAGTGCGAACAGCACAGCTCCAATTTAGCCTGCGTGATGATCACCTACCCGAGCACGCACGGCGTGTTCGAGACCAGTGTCAAAGAATTGTGTGCCTTGGTACACAGCCATGGTGGCCGCGTGTATGTGGATGGCGCGAACATGAACGCGTTGGTGGGCACCGCAGCCCCCGGCGAATTTGGTGGCGATGTCAGCCACCTTAACCTGCACAAGACCTTTTGTATCCCCCACGGCGGTGGCGGCCCCGGTGTTGGCCCCGTTTGCGTAGTGGCTGATTTAGTGCCCTTCTTGCCCGGCCACGCTACAGGTGGTGTGCCCGGCACCGGTGCTATCAGCGCCGCACCTTTGGGCAATGCCGCCGTGCTGCCAATCAGCTGGATGTACTGCCGCATGATGGGCGCTGCCGGTCTGCAGCACGCCACCGAAGCGGCCATTTTGGCGGCCAACTACATCAGTGTCCGCCTGGCGGACCATTACCCCACGCTGTACGCCAGCGCCAACGGCCACGTGGCACACGAGTGCATCTTGGACCTGCGCCCACTGAAGGACACCAGCGGCGTGATGGCCGAAGACGTTGCCAAGCGGTTGATGGACTATGGCTTCCACGCCCCGACGCTGTCGTTCCCGGTCGTCAACACCTTGATGGTGGAGCCTACTGAGAGTGAAACCTTGGCTGAGCTGGACCGTTTCATCAACGCCATGATCGCCATCCGTGGCGAGATCACCAAGATCGAAAAGGGTGAATGGCCGCAAGACAACAACCCGCTGAAGCACGCGCCGCACACCGCAGCCAGCTTGCTGGGCGGCGATTGGGATCGTCCGTATAGCCGCGAGGTGGGTGCATTCCCACTGGCCACGTTGAAGTCTGTCAAATATTGGCCGCCTGTGGGCCGTGTGGACAACGTGTATGGCGACCGCAATTTGTTTTGCAGTTGCGTGCCATTGACGGAATACGCCAGTTAAGTAAAAAACAAAGGACGGTACGGCATTGCATGCAGCCGTCCTTGCCAGACCCGATCTGGCACCGCAGCGGGAGAGCTTGGCACCTTGAAAAAGTGCCAGCGCCGAAGGAGCAACCACCCCGGAAACTCTCAGGCAAAAGGACCGCTGTGGTTAGAGGGATTTAGGTCCCTCAGCACTCTGAAGAGCTGCCGGGGAATTGTCACCCGGCACACCGCAGGAGCAAGCGTACCGTCCACAAGGCGGTGCGCGAATCTCTCAGGTCGCAAACAGAGGGGGTCGTCTGCCACACACGGTGTGCGGCGGGCGACCTCTGTGTTTCCGACAGCTTCTGAAAGAAGAGTGATTACCATGCAAAACCATCAGCAACAACACATCGCCATCATCGGTGGCGGCATCACCGGCGTCACCAGCGCCTACACACTAGCCAAAGCGGGTTACCGCGTCACCCTGATTGAGAAAAACCGTTACGCGGGGATGGAGACGTCTTACGCCAACGGCGGCCAATTGTCTGCATCCAACTCAGAGGTTTGGACCCATCCCAGCACCATCATCAAAGGTCTGAAATGGATGTTTACCAAAGACGCGCCGCTGTTGATGAACCCCATGCCCACCTGGCATAAGTTGAGCTGGATGGCAGAGTTTGTGGCCGCGATGCCCAAGTACCGCGACAACACCATAGCCACCACGCGCCTGGCCATTGCCGCGCGCCAGCACCTGTTCAGTTGGGCCGAGGCCGAGGGCATCGACTTCAACCTCGAACGCAAAGGCATCTTGCACATCTACCGCAACAAAACTGGCTTTGACCATGCAGGCGAAGTGTCCAAGTTGCTGGCGGCGGGCGGTTTGGAACGCCGCGCGGTGACACCAGATGAGATGCGTGCCATCGAACCCACGTTGCAAGGCAACTACTACGGCGGCTATTTCACCGAGAGCGATTCGACTGGCGACATCCACAAATACACCCACGGCCTATCGCTGGCCTGCGAACGCATGGGCGTGCGCACGCTGTATGGCACGGCGGTGCAACGCACCCGCTCCAACGGCAAGACGGCGCAGGTCGAGATATTGAATGACCAAGGCAGTGAGACGATGGTCTTTGACGCGGTCGTGGTCTGCGCTGGTGTACACGGCCGCGCTTTGGCAGCGCAGTTGGGCGACCGGCTCAACATCTACCCGGTCAAAGGCTATTCCATCACCGTTGAGCTGGATGACGCCGCCAGCCAGCAAGCCGCTCCCATGGTCAGTCTGCTCGACGATGAAACCAAACTGGTCACCAGCCGACTGGGCGCGGACCGCTTTCGCGTGGCGGGTACAGCCGAATTCAATGGCATCGACCGCGACATTCGCGCCGAGCGCATCCGCCCGCTGGTGGACTGGGTCAACAAGTGCTTCCCCGGCGTCAACACCCGGCGCGTCGAGCCTTGGGCTGGCCTGCGTCCCATGATGCCCAACATGCTGCCGCGTGTGGGGCCGGGCCGCCACGCCAATGTGTTTTACAACACCGGCCACGGGCACTTGGGCTGGACGCTGTCGGCCATCACCGCACACCAATTGGCAGGCCATGTGCAGCAACACTTTTCAATGCCAGCAAGATCATCCACACTACCCCTAACTGGAGAACACCATGGCAGTATCCGTATTTGACCTCTTCAAGATCGGCATGGGGCCCAGTAGCTCCCACACCGTGGGCCCCATGCGCGCGGCGCGGCAGTTTGTAGCGCGCTTGCAGCATGCCGATCTGTTGAACCAAACCGCCACCGTGCGGTGCTGGCTTCATGGCTCTTTGGGTGCCACCGGCAAGGGGCATGCCAGCGATGTGGCGGTGCTGCTGGGCTTGTGCGGTCACGAACCAGACACCGTAGATGTTGACCATATCCCGGAGCTACTGGCCGAAATACGTAG
>JBDTAG010000428.1:0-5926 GCA_039924745.1 Rhodoferax sp. | reverse complement strand
TGGCCCCACAGAAGGATTGGGCCGTCAACAAGCGCGCCATTGCGCCCTTGGCGAAATTGCAAGAGATCCAAAAGGCATCGGGCAAGGCCTCGTTGGCTGACGTGATTGTTCTGGCCGGTGTGGTGGGCGTCGAGCAGGCTGCGAATGCGGCCGGTATTGCGGTCGCTGTGCCGTTTGCAGCGGGCCGCAGTGATGCAACACAGGACCAGACCGATGTCGAATCCTTTGCGCCGCTAGAGCCGAAGGCTGATGGCTTTCGCAACTACAAAAAGGGCACGAGCGGTGCTGCTACCGAAGCGCTGCTGGTCGACAAAGCCCAATTGCTGACGTTGACCGCACCCGAGCTGACCGCATTGGTGGGTGGGCTGCGTGTGCTGGGCACCAATGCCGATGGAAGCCAACACGGCGTATTTACCGAACAAGTCGGTGTTTTGAGCAACGACTTCTTTGTCCATCTGCTGGACATGGGTACGGTGTGGAAGGCCGTGGATGGTGCGGGCGAACTGTTTGAAGGCCGGGACCACAAGACCGGCGCGGTGAAGTACACCGGCACCCGAGCCGATCTGGTCTTTGGCTCCAACTCGGTGTTGCGCGCCTATTCAGAGGTCTACGCCAGTGCAGATGGCAAGGACAAGCTGGTCAAAGACTTTGTGGCCGCCTGGACCAAGGTGATGAACCTGGATCGTTTCGATCTGGCGTGAGCTAGATGTGCCTAGTGGCCTGGACGGACTTTCAACCGGCCGGGCCACGTACTTCACACTGTTCTGCTTGATTCTGTGCCAATACTTGCGCTAGTATTGTTCACAGAGTTTGATGCATTTGCGCTGATTTTTTTGGAGTACCGGTCATGCAGCTAGTCGCGCCGCCAGGAACGAACCCGACGTTTCCCCTGAACTTTAAGCCGCTGGCAGGTACGCCGGAAGATTGTGTGGACTGCGGCAAGGCCGAGCGCGTGGGTTTTGATTTTGACTACGCCTACCAGCCCATTGTCGACGTGGACAGCAAAACAGTATTTGCCCATGAGGCCTTGGTGCGGGGGCCTAACGGCGAAGGGGCTTACTCGGTGCTGTCCCAGGTTAACGAGCAGAACCGGTACCGTTTCGACCAGGCCTGCCGCGTCAAAGCCATCAAGGGCGCCAGCCGCTTGGGCATACAAGAGTATGTTTCCATCAATTTTTTACCCAATGCCATTTACAAGCCCGAGGTGTGTATACGCACTACGTTGGCAGCGGCCGAGGCACATAATTTCCCAGTGGACCGCATCATCTTCGAAGTGACTGAAGGCGAACGCATTGACGACGGCCCCTGGTTTGCGCAAATTTTGCGCGAGTACAAACGCTGTGGTTTCAAAACGGCCATTGACGACTTTGGTGCGGGGTATGCGGGTATGAAACTGTTGTCAGATTTTCAGCCCGAAATTATCAAGATCGATATGGACCTGATCCGAAATGTGGACACCAAACCGGCGCGCCAAGCCATTGTGCGTAGCCTGGTTCGGCTGTGCGACGAGTTGGATATCAAGGTGGTTGCAGAAGGCATTGAAACGGTGGGGGAGCGCGACTTTCTGCAGGATGTCGGTATCCGGCTGATGCAAGGCTTCCTGTTTGCCAAGCCGGCCTTTAGAGCCATGGCGACAGTGGATGCCGCCGCCTATGTGTTCTGAACCTGTTGTTCCGAACAAAAATGCCTTCTAGCCCTCGTGGAATATAAGACTGACGCTATGAATTTCGTAGTAATCTAGGCCAGCGCGTCTGCTGGACCTGGGTGTCCGAAATAGTAGCCTTGAAAGGCGTCGCATCCGGCATCCGCCAAAAACGCATGCTGTGCAGCGGTCTCGACCCCCTCTGCAATCACCACCAAGCCAAGGCTGTGGCCGAGTGCCAGTATGGTGCGGGCGATGACAGCATCGCTGGGGTCGGTGAGCACATCACGGACAAACGATTGGTCGATCTTCAACTGATCCAGCGGCAGTCGTTTCAGGTACGACAGTGATGAATAGCCGGTGCCGAAATCATCCAGCGAAAAACCCACACCCATCGCTTTGATGGCCGACATCTTGACGATGACGTCTTCTACATCGTGAACCAGAATGCTCTCGGTCAATTCCAACTTCAGCAAGTACGGGTTGGTGCCGTTCTGCGTTAAGGCGCGCGAAACATTGGCCACAAAGCCGGCTTGCGCAAACTGCGATGCGCTGACGTTTACGGCCAGTGTCCAGTGTGCCCGCAGTGGGTCTTTGGCCCAGACTGCCAGCTGTGCACAGGCCGTCTCCAGCACCTCCTGACCCAGAGGCAAGATTAAGCCCGTCTGTTCTGCCAGCGCAATGAAGTGGCCCGGCGCAACCATGCCTTTGCGGGCATGGTTCCAACGCACCAGGGCTTCTGCGCCTATTACTTGGCCTTCGCCATTCACCTGGATCTGGTAGTGCAGTACAAACTCGCGCATGGCGATGCCACGGCGAAGGTCTTTCTCTTTTGCGTCATGCTCCGCCACGGCCGCTTGCATGGTGGGGTCAAAAAAGCGTGCTGTATTGCGGCCGGCAGATTTACCCTGGTACATGGCAAGGTCTGCTTTTTTAAGCAGGTCGTCTTTGCTGTCATGGTCGCCCATGAACACCACGATGCCGATGCTGGTGGTGCCCTCATAGTGGAAGCCGTTGAGGTCTTGCGGCGATCTGAAAGCATCCAGCAACTTGTTCGCCACGGCTTCGGCTTGCGTGGCAGCTTCGTTGCTGTGGGCGCTGAGGGATTCCAAAAGGACAACAAACTCATCTCCACCCAGACGCGCCACGCTGTCGCCATCGCGCACACAGGTTGCCAGACGGGTGGCTGTTTGCTGCAACAACAGATCGCCAACATCATGGCCCTGCGTGTCATTGAGTTGCTTGAAGTGATCCAAATCCAGAAACATCAAAGCGCCATGTTTGCCGGTGCGGCCTGAAGTTGCCATCGCTTGTTTGAGGCGGTCCATCAGCAAGCGGCGATTGGGTAGACCCGTCAACGAATCGAAAAAGGCCAGACGACGGATCTCTTCCTCGTCGTGGCGCTGTTGCGTGATGTCGCGCACGATGCCAATCAGATGCGCTTGCCCGTTTCGGTAGATGCGCGATACCGAAAGGTGGGTGGGAAATAGTTCACCATTTTTACGCCGACCCTGAACCTCACGCGAGATGTTCGCAATACCAGGCCTAGAGGAGCTGAAGCGGTGGCGCAGGTAGTCTTCTTCAAAGTGAGAATCAGGATCGTGCAACAGCTCCGACGCATTGCGACCGATGATCTCGCCCGGTAGATAGCCAAAGATGGCGCAGGCTGCCTGGTTGAAAGATTCGACCACGCCATTGGAATCAAATGTCATTACGCCGTCTACGATGTTGTCCAAAATGGTCTGGGTGTGCACCACGGATTCTCGCAACGCATTTTCGGCGTGCTTGCGCTCTGACACATCGCGCAACATGCCCATCAAATGTCCGTCTGGCATGTACGTGGCAATGACCTCTGCAGGGAAGATCGAACCGTCTTTGCGGCGGAAATGCCATTCGCGGTGGTAGGGCGTGCGGGCATGGATGGTATCCAGTGCGAGCCCGATGTGTGGGAGCTCTGACGGGATCACGATATCGGAGGCATGCATGCCGGTCAGCTCTTCGCGCGTGTAGCCCAACATGCGACAGACGCTGGCATTGGCGTTCAGGTAGTTGCTGTTGCCATCCGCAATCAAAATTCCGTCGGGCGCGTGTTCAAACAGTGCGCGGTAACGCGATTCGCTGTTCTCCAAGGCCAATAGCACCCGGTATTGCTCGGTCACATCGCTGAACACCAGCACCACACCGACCATCTGTCCCGCGCGGTCCTTGATCGGCGCTGCGCTGTCGAAAATTTGGTATTCCTTGCCATCGCGCGCCAACAATGCTGTGTGGTTGGCGAGACCCACGACCTCTCCCTTTTGCAAGACCAACTGAACCGGGTCCATCGCGGGCTGGCGGGTTTGTGCATGGATGATGCGAAACACCTCGGACAATGGCCGCCCCAACGCAGCCTGCAGATCCCAGCCTGTCATGCGTTCGGCAGCCAGATTCATGCGGAAGATATGGCCGGTGGCGTCTGTTGCGATCACGGCGTCGCCGATGGATTGCAGGGTGATGGAGAGGCTTTCTTCACTCACACGCAGCTCTTCTTCTGCGTGTTTGCGTTCTGTGATGTCCATGCGCACGCCCAGCAATCGGGATGCCTTGCCATCCGCATCGCGTGCCAACACGCGGCCAACCACACTGATCCAGTGGTAGCTGCCATTGGCGTGCAACATGCGTGCTTCGTACTGGTAGGGCAGGTCGGCCCCTGCCAAGACGGCGTCTATACGGGCTTTTACCGCCTGGCGGTCGTCAGGGTGCAGGCGTGCCACCCATTGCGCGCGATCGGCCATGCCCTCCTGCGGGTCATAGCCGAGCATCGTGAAATAGGTGGTACTGGCGAACCACTGGTCTGCACGGGTGACGTCCCAATCCCACACACCAATATCGGCTGCGTCCGTGGCCAGTTGGAGTCTTTGCCCCATCTCTACAACTTGCGCCTGTACACCGGCCTGTTGCTGCCAGGCTCGGCTCAGGAAAAGACACATCAGCGTGATAGCAAACGCCGCCACCAGCCAGATGGCGGCTGCCAGTATGGCCAACTGCTTCCAGGCATGCAGTACCAATGCGTAAGACTGCCCGACTACGACGACCAAATTGGGTTGGGCCGACAGGGTGCGGTAAGCAAACATGCGCGCCACACGGTCGACCGGGCTGACGTTTTGCAGGATACCGGATGGCTCTTTAGGCAACAACTCTTTGAACAGCATGTCATCGCCAAAGTACTTGCCCATACTCGGCTCGTAGAAGGGGCTGCGTGCCACCAGCACGCCATCACTGCTCAAGAGGGTGATAGACCCACCATCGCCCAGTTCTATGGTCTTCCATAGTTTGTCGAAATACAAGGGATTGACGGACGCCGCGATGGTGCCCATAAATCGACCATCGGCTGCCACCAAAGGTCTGGCCGATGGAATCAGCCACTGTCCGTCGATGCGACTCTTGACGGGTGCGCTCACCAGATACGGGGTGTGGGGGTGTGCTTGCAGCGTCTTGAAGTAAGGTGTGTTGGACAGGTCGGTGCCGATATGGCCAACGCCCGAGTCATAGCGCACGCGTCCCTGTGCGTCGGTTACCCATAGCAAGCGTGCAAAAGGCATCGTCTTCAACTGCGTTTGCAATAGCTGGCGGGCAGATTCTTCGTTCAGCGTTCCGGCGACCTGGAGCTGCGCCAACTGGTTGGCTGTGATTTGTAGCCCTTGGTCTATCGACTGGAAGGTGCGGGTGGTTTGCTCTTCGATGACCTGGGCAAAAGACTCTGTTAGTCGCTCACCGGTAGCAACGGCCTGCGCACGCAGATAGACCAGGACCAGGGCGATCAGACCCCCTGACACAAGAATAACCGCCGCAGCCAGCCACAGCAGTTGTCGCCTTTGCACCGCAAAGGAGAACGCACTGACATGCCCGGCGGGCGGCGGCAAACCAAACTCCGGCAATGGTGCAGGCATGTGGGCTCCCGTTTTTTGTCAGTACAGTCTAAGCGAGTTGTGCCCTGCAGGGAAAGGCCGTGCCCACTGCGGTAGAGGCCTTTCGCACGGTTAGCGAGTTGTTCAGTGTCAAATTACTTTAGATAAAAACAGCCTCTAGCCCTCGTGGAATATGGGAGTGTAGCTACTGAATCAGGAGCAAACTCGTGGCCCCTGATCGTTTTAACCTTAGTGCGCTTGCGGCGCAGGTGCCGTCGGTACAGCGCCACCCTTGCGCCCCTGCAGCTTGGCTTTGGCGCGGCCCACATAGTGCTCAATGTCATCCACGATCGAGAAGAAGCTCGGCGTAACCAGCAAGCTCAGGATGGTGGATGTG
>JBDTAG010000427.1:0-6470 GCA_039924745.1 Rhodoferax sp. | reverse complement strand
GAGCCGCCAAACGCCGCCAGCGGCATGCCGCCGCCAATCACCTTGCCAAGCACCGTGATGTCGGGTGCAAAGCCAGGGATGACTTTTGCATAGACGCTTTGCGCGCCGCCCAACGCCACCCGAAAGCCTGTCATGACTTCATCGAACACAAACAGCGCGCCATATTGCGTGCACAGCTCGCGGCAGCGCTGCATGAAGGGTACCGAAGCCCGTACAAAGTTCATGTTGCCGGCGATCGGCTCGATCATGATGCAGGCCAATTCCTTGCCGTGTATTGCGAATGCTTCTTCCAGTTGCGGGATGTTGTTGTACTCCAGTACCAGCGTGTGCTGCACTACTTCGGCTGGAACACCGGCGCTGGTAGGGTTGCCGAAGGTGGCCAGGCCGGAACCGGCTTTGACCAATAGCGCATCGGCATGGCCGTGGTAGCAGCCTTCGAACTTGAGAATTTTGCTGCGCCCCGTGGCGCCGCGAGCGAGCCGGATGGCACTCATGCCAGCCTCGGTGCCGCTGCTGACCAATCGCACCATATCCATACTAGGCACCAAGCTCAGGATTTCTTCAGCTAACTCCACTTCGCGCTCGGTCGGTGCACCGAACGAGAAGCCGTCCAATGCGGCCTTTTGCACCGCCTCCACCACGGCGGGGTGGCCGTGGCCTAGGATCATCGGGCCCCAGGAACCTATGTAATCTATATAGCGCTGACGGTTGGCGTCCCAGAAATGTGATCCTTGGGCCCGTGACACGAAACGTGGCGTACCGCCAACGGCTTTGAATGCCCGCACCGGTGAGTTGACACCGCCAGGAATGACCTTTTGGGCGCGTTGGAACAGTTGCAGGTTGCGGTCAGTGTCGGGTGTCATTGGGTGAAATCTCAAAAGATGATTCTTGCGGTTCTTCGTCGTCGGTTTCTGGGTGGGCCCAAAACAGGCGGTCCGGCAAGACATTGCCCATGCCGGGTCGGAAGCCGCTTTCCAGGCAGCGGTCCAGGTAGTTCAGTGCTTCGGTGGTCGATTCAGTTAACTCGGTTTCGCTGGCAATCAGGGCTGCCAAGGCCGCAGACAAGGTGTCCCCCGCGCCAGCAAATACAGCTTCAAATCGTTCGAATTTGTTGCTGCACAACACCGTCGTTGGGCTACACAACACGTTGTCAATGAACTGGTCTGGCAGGGGGATTCCCGTGACCAAGGTGTAGGGTACGCCAAACGCATCAGCGGCTCGCGCTATGTCGCGGGCGGTGGGGCTGCCCTCCGTACTCCAGTCGGGAAGTAACCATCGGCTCAGGGTGCTGTGGTTTCCTACCAACACCGTGGTCAGCGGCAACAACAGCTCGTTAAAGGCGTCCTGGTAGAGGTCTATCTGGTCTTCTTGCCACCAGGAGAGGTTGGGCATATAGGCTACCAACGGGATATCCGAGTAGTCAGAAGCTAGTTCCGCGATAGCGCTCAGGTTCTCGGGCGATCCCACAAACCCCACCTTGATGACCTGCACTGGCACGTCTTCTAGGATGGCTCGGGCTTGTTCGGAAACGGCTTCGTCGTCCATGCAGAAGTGGTCGTACACCTCTGATGTATCGCGGGCGTAGGCACCAGTAATGATGGGCAGGGCATGCGCACCAACCGATGCGATGGCTGTGATGTCTGCCGTGATGCCGCCCGCGCCACTTGGGTCGTTGGCGTTGAAAACCATGACGCATGCACCAGGCCCATCGTCTTCTGTTTCGGTCTCTATGGTGGTGTCTTGAAGTGCCGTCATGTGGTGTCCTGTCTTAGGGTTTGTCAGCAGACAGAATGGCGGATTTTGGGCGGGCGGCTGGCTTTTAGCCAATACCGCTTCTATACAATCCTTGCATTCTATTCGAAGGCCCTTTAAGCTGTGAACGATACTAAAACTTGGATGTGCCTGATATGTGGCTGGATTTATGACGAGGCGGCAGGGGCCCCTGATCATGGTCTTGCGCCCGGTACCCATTGGGCTGATGTGCCGATGAACTGGACGTGCCCGGAGTGTGGTGCGCGCAAGGAAGATTTTGAAATGGTTCAGATTTGAGATCGCGTTGCGATAACGAACGTACCATATGAAGTAATACCCATTCCAAACCAGGAGCAGAGCCTTTTGAGTAACGCAGCATCCACTGTCAGAGTTCTGGTTATTGATGACAGCAACACCATACGCCGTAGTGCGGAAATCTTCCTAAAGCAAGGTGGTCACGATGTGCTGCTTGCTGAAGACGGCTTTGACGCTCTCGCCAAAGTCAATGATTACCAACCACAACTGATTTTTTGTGACATCTTGATGCCGCGTCTGGATGGCTACCAAACCTGCGCCATCATCAAGCGCAACAGCAAGTATGCGGGCGTGCCCGTGGTGATGTTATCTTCCAAGGACGGTGTCTTTGATAAAGCGCGTGGCCGCATGGTCGGCGCACAAGATTATTTAACCAAACCTTTTACCAAAGATCAATTGCTGCAAGCCGTGCGGCAATTTGGAACCGTTATGCAAGGAGCTAGTTGATGGCAATAAATAAAGTACTGATCGTTGACGATTCAAAAACAGAAATCATGTTTCTGACGGATCTTCTGCAAAAAAACGGCTATGTCGTTCGCTCGGCAGAAAATGCAGACGAAGCGTTCAAGCGTTTGACCGAGGAAAAGCCAGACCTCATTCTGATGGATGTGGTGATGCCTGGGCAAAACGGCTTCCAATTGACGCGCGCCATTAACCGTACGCCTGAATACACTGACATACCAATTTTTATTTGCACTAGCAAGAACTTGGAAACTGATCGGGTCTGGGGCATGCGCCAAGGTGCCCGTGACTACATCACCAAACCGGTTGATGCAGTCGAGTTGTTTGCCAAGATCAAAGCACTGGGTTGATTCGCTTTTCCCATGGCAAATCGCGAAGCACTCAGAGAACTCCAGTCCCGACTAGCCAGTCGGCTACAGGCTGCCCGTACAGAGGGTATGTCTGTGGCGTGGCTTGCACTGCGCGTGGGCGGTAGGAATTTATTGTTCCCCTTGGGCCAGTCGGGTGAGATTTTTCCACTGGTCAGCTTGCAGCCAGTACCCTACGCCCGTGATTGGTTTCGCGGCGTTATCAATATCCGTGGCGGCCTGTATGGCGTAGTTGACTTGGCAGGCTTCATCGCCGTGGATACCGGTGTTAAGCGCGCAGAACCCGCTGCCCAAGACTTGAGTGTGATCACATTGAATGTGGCGCTCGAAGTGAATTGCGCATTGCAGGTCGATGGATTGTTGGGTTTGCGCGGAGGAGATGCCTTTTCGTCTTCATCGGCAGCTGATCCTGGCGCCCCGGCATATTTTGGAAACCAATTCATTGACTCGGCTGGCGAGCAATGGCAAGAAATCGATTTGCGAATCTTGTCACAAACCCCTCAATTTTTGAGTATCAGCGCTTAGACCCCTCCCTAAGGTTTCACCATGTCCGTCGTCGATAAATTAAAGAACATTTTTACCAAAAAGCAGTCGGAGTCCGAGATGGATTCGCGCCTCAGTCTTGCGATGCCCGAAGAATTGTCGAGTGCGGCAGGCGGCGAGACGATGCAGGAAGATGAGACTCCAATCGGGCTAAAGTTTGGCGGTGGCCCCATGTCGCCGATGAAAGACGCTGGCGAAGAGTTCGCATCAAAGGCGGATGCTGACGATCTGGTTTCGATTCCGGGTTTAGGCCGTCGTACGGTCGTTCAGCAGCAGCGTTTGCTGTTTATCTTGTTGGGTGCGGCGCTGCTGGTGTTGACGGGTGTGACTGTTTATGCGCTGAACCAGTCTGACAAAGTGGCTAAGCAACTGGGCGCGACTGGACAGGCGTTGATGCAGTCACAGCGATTGGCTAAATCTGTGTCCCAAGCGGTTGTGGGTAGTGCCCAGGCGTTCCCTGACGTGTCAGACAGCTCAGGTATTTTGTCCAAGAACACTCGGGGCCTGCAAGACGGCGATAGCGAGTTAAATTTGAAACCGCTGGGTGATTCTTATGTCCATGATATGGAAAAGATCATGCCGTTGGTGGACCGTGCGGAGAAGAGCGCGAAAGCTGTGATGGGTCAGCAAAAAATTCTGACTCAAATCGGTTCTGCGTTGCGTTTGATCAACCGCCAATCCTCTGACCTGTTGGAAATTGCAGAAGCAATTTTGGCGATGAAGTTGCAACAAAATGCGCCTTCAGTGGAAATTTCTGCAGTGGGTCAGTTGGTTATGTTGACCCAACGGATCGGTAAATCGTCCAATGAGTTCTTGACGGCGGAAGGCGTGAGCCCTGAAGCGGTTTTCCTGCTGGGTAAAGACTTGAACACGTTCAAGGAAATCTCCCAAGGTCTTCTGTCTGGAAGCCAAGAATTGCGTTTGGCCGCATCCAAGGACTCCGGCACGCGCGAACAACTCGATGCACTGATCAAAATGTACGAAGAGACACGGGTCCAAGCCAGTGCGATTTTGGGTAATCTGCAAGGCTTGGTGTCCGCTCGTGAAGCGCAAGATGCAATTATTGCGGACAGCGAACCATTGCGTCGTGATTTGGAAGATGTGCAAAGCGCGCTGTCCACTCAGACTGGTATCGGTGGCTCGGCTTTGGCAGTATTGATCTTGGCTGCTATCTTCGCTTTGACATGTGCTGGTGGGTTGTCATATGTCCAGTTGCAAGACAGCCGCAGACGCCAAGTGGTTGCGGAAGATCAGCGGGTTGAAGCTGAACGCCAAGAGCATGAAGCCAAGCGCGTCAACGACGCCAACCAAGCCGCTATTTTGCGTTTGATGAATGAGCTGCAAACAGTAGCTGAAGGGGATTTGACCCAGGAAGCGACGGTTACTGAAGATATTACTGGTGCGATTGCGGACTCGGTGAATTACACGGTTGAAGAATTGCGTTCTCTCGTATCGAACGTGCAGAACACAGCGTCACGGGTTGCACAAACGACATCCGATGTGGATGCGACGTCTACCGAGCTGCTAGCGGCATCGAATGAGCAGTTGCACGAGATTCGTGAAACAGGCCGATCCGTCGTAGATATGGCGGGTCGCATTAACGAAGTGTCCACGCAAGCCCAGGAATCTGCGACAGTTGCCCGTCAGTCTTTGCAAGCGGCAGAGTCCGGCCTGAAAGCCGTGCAAGATGCTATCGGTGGTATGAATTCCATCCGAGACCAGATCCAAGAGACGTCCAAGCGTATCAAACGCCTTGGTGAATCGTCCCAAGAAATTGGTGAAATTACCGAGCTGATTTCGGACATTACCGAGCAGACGAACGTTTTGGCGTTGAACGCTGCTATCCAAGCGGCGTCGGCTGGTGAAGCTGGCCGAGGTTTCTCGGTGGTTGCGGAAGAGGTGCAGCGTCTGGCGGAACGTTCCGCAGACGCGACGCGTCAGATTTCTGCGCTGGTGAAGGCTATTCAGACGGACACACAGGATGCCATCGGCGCTATGGAGCGTTCCACGCAGGGTGTGGTTGAGGGGGCAAAACTGTCCGACAACGCGGGTACTGCGTTGACTGAAATTGACCGTGTGTCGCGCCAGGTGGCCGATCTGATTGAGAAAATTTCGAATTCAGCCTCCCGCGAAGCTGGCTTGGCCAATGTTGTGGCTGAAAACATTCAGCACATTTTTGCGGTAACAGAGCAAACGGGTGAAGGTACCCGAGCTACTGCTACGCAGGTGCGCGAACTCTCCCGCATGGCGGAAGAGCTGCGCCAGTCAGTGTCGCGTTTCAAAATCAGCTGATAGCGGACCACCGCGCGGCCCACCAGAATAGAGATCCCAGGAGAGACCGAACCCATGTCATCGAATTCTGCCGCTCCCGGCGACAATGAATTGGCAGCCAGTGACCTAGGGCCTTTGGCCTGGGTGCTGGACGAGCTTCGCAAGTCTCTGGATGGTGCCACTAAGGCACTTCGCCGGTTCGTTCGCGATGCTGAATTGGCCAGAGGCTCAAATTTGGCTGATTTGGATGCCAGTCACCTGCGCATCGCCCGTCAGCAATTGCACCAAGCTGTCGGTGCTCTGGAAATGGTCGGCTTAGGCGCCCAAGCCAAGATGCTGCGCGCTATGGAAGCGCTAGCCCAAAAGTTTGTGCAACGTCCAGAACTGTGTAGCGAAGATGCTGCCAATCGAGTTGAACGCGCGAGTTTTGCACTGACTGAATATTTGGAAGGTGTGCTCAAAGGCAAAACAGCGTCTTCTGTTGCGCTCTTTCCCCAATACCGCGCGGTGATGGAGCTCGCGGGTGGCGAAAGCGCTCACCCGGCTGACTTGTGGCCAGTAGAGTGGCGCTGGTTAGATGTGCCTTTGCGGACGGGTGTTGAAGCGCAATCCTTCACCACTACCCTTCGCGGTCAAATGGATCAGGCTGTTCTACGAGTTATGCGCACTGGCGAGCCAAAGGCTGCCCGGCGCATGAGCGATTTGTGTGAAGGCCTTGCAGTTGGGCAATCACACATTGAACCGCGGACATTTTGGGCT
>JBDTAG010000426.1:0-10444 GCA_039924745.1 Rhodoferax sp. | reverse complement strand
TCTTTGATGCGGCTGGCCACGATGCCGACCACGCCTTCGTGGAAGTCGGGGTCAAACACGCAGATGGCGGGTGGCGCTTCGTCGCCTTCTTCAAACAACGACTCCGCAATCAGCATGGCTTGCTCGCGCATGTCGCCCTCGATGACGCGGCGTTCGCGGTTGATGCCATCCAGCGCCTTGGCCAGTTCGTCGGCACGGGCCGGGTCGTCGGTTAGCAGGCATTCGATGCCCAGTGTCATGTCGCTCAAACGGCCCGCCGCATTGATGCGCGGGCCCAAGGCAAAGCCGAAGTCGAAGGTGGTGGCAACGGGGGCAGAACGACCAGATGCTACAAAAAGGCTAGCTAGACCACTAGGCATGGCGAGGGCTCGAACCCGTTTTAGCCCTTGGGCTACCAGACGGCGGTTGTTGGCGTCGAGCTTTACCACGTCGGCCACGGTGCCCAGTGCCACCAGCGGTAAAAGTACATCTAATTTGGGTTGTGTGGCGGCGTCAAATACGCCCCGTGTGCGCAACTCGCTGCGCAAGGCCATCAGCACGTAGAACATCACGCCTACACCGGCAATGGATTTGCTGGCAAAGCCGCAACCGGGCTGGTTGGGGTTGACGATGACATCGGCGTTGGGCAATTCAGCTGCGGGCAAATGGTGATCCGTCACCAGCACCTGCAGCCCCAGAGCCCGCGCATGGGCTACGCCCTCCATGCTGGCAATGCCGTTGTCCACGGTGATCAGCACGTCGGCACCGCTGTCCTTCACTCGCTGGGCAATTGGTGCGGTCAGGCCGTAGCCGTCCACGATGCGGTCGGGCACGATGTAGGCCACGTGTGCAGCGCCCAGCAGCCTGAGGCCGCGAATCGCCACGGCGCAGGCGGTGGCGCCATCACAATCGTAATCGGCAACGATGCACAGGCGTTTGTTTTGCGCGATGGCGTCGGCCAGCAGCGTGGCAGCTTCTGGCAAGCCCAGCATGGAGGAGGGCGGCAGCAGTTTGGCCAACGCGTCGTTCAATTCCTCGGTACCGGTTACGCCGCGTGCCGCATACAGTCGCGCCAACAGCGGGTGTATGCCTGCTTGTTCCAAAGCCCATACGCTGCGCGGCGGAATGTCGCGGGGGATGATGTTCACAGGGTTTGCAGCATTTGCTGCGACGATGTGGTGGCGAACCGCTGCTGGATACGGCCCCACCAAGGCTTGTCCTGGGTTTCCAGCGTTACGGCCGTGCGTTCGCCGCACAGAGTCAGTTGCACGGGTTTTCCAGCTTTGACATTTTGCAATAGCTCGGCTAGTCGGGTGCTGTCCAACACTTGCCAGGCTTGCATCCAAGCGTAGGCGTCGTCTTGCAGCGCGGCCTTTCGAAGTCCGTCCAAGTGCTCCATGCGTTCGGGTGGATTGGTTCGTGCGGGCCCTGGTGTTCCGGTGCCGCTGATCCAAAACGCGTTGATGGTGGCCAGGCCGCGCGCGGTGCGGCTGTCGTTCACCGCATGGGTGTAAAGCAACATTTGCATCTCGTTTTGCAGGCGGCGCAGGTGCTTGGCATGCTCTTGCTGCGGCATCCACTGGTCGATGCTGTTGCAGGCCACGCGTTCCAGCGAGGCGGTGGGCAAGTCTTTGAAGATGGCGCCAAAGGCGAGCCAAGTGCCCTTGGATAGAGGATGCAGCGTGATGCCGTCTTCTTCAAAGTAGCGCTTCATGGCGCTACGCAGCGCGTCGCATTCTGGCGTGCTGATGTGCAGATCCAGCGGGTCCTCCATGCGGACCTGGTTGGATTGGGCCGTCAGGTGGCACGGCGTAATCCATGCCCACCCAGCATCCCCATGTACTTTTGTCAGACCCAGGTGCAGCGCGTCGTTGGCGGCCCAAGGAACCAATCCATCTGGCCCTTGCAGGCCCAGGTTATTGGCGCGAATGCGCTCGGCCAGCGGTGTCAGCGTGTCGGGCGAACCCAACATTGGCGGTGTGGGAGTGAGCTGCCCCAGCAGTTCCGTCAGATTGGGCAGTGCCAACTGGGCGATGGCGGCCTGACAATTCAGGCCAGTGGGGGCAGCATGGGAAATAAACAGGTGCATGGCTAGATTGTCCCGCATGGATGCCACAATCCGGGAATGTTGAAATTTCCATATGAATTGATCATCGGTTGGCGCTATACACGGGCGGGGCGCAGCACCCGACGCAACGGGTTTATCTCGTTCATCTCGGGTGTGTCCATGCTCGGCATCGCCTTGGGTGTGGCAGCACTCATTATCGTACTGAGCGTAATGAATGGCTTCCAAAAAGAGGTACGCGACCGCATGTTGGGCGTGATTTCCCATATTGAGGTTTACGCCAAAGATGGCCAGGCACTGCCCGATCTGGCCAAGACGTTGAGCCAGGTGCGTGCAAACCCCGAGGTCATAGGTGCTGCACCTTTCATAGCAGCCCAGTCCCTGGTGGCCAGGGGTGAGGACGTAAAGGGTGCGATGATTCGGGGCGTAGACCCAGCACAGGAACACTTGGTAACCGACCTGGTAGACGGCGCACAGGCAGCCGTGTTGGCCAAACTGATCCCCGGTGAATTTGGTGTGGTGCTGGGCGTTGATCTGGCCAAATCGTTGGGAGTGCGCTCGGGTGACCGGGTCACGTTGGTGGTGCCTAACGGCCAGGTCACACCGGCAGGCGTGGTGCCGCGTTTTAGGCAGATGACCGTGGTCGGCACGTTTGACTCCGGCAATTTTGAATACGATTCTGCGTTGGCCATGGTTCACATAGACGACGCCGCGAAGATTTTTAGGCTCGAAGGCCCATCTGGCGTGCGCCTCAAGCTGCGCGATCTGCACGATGCACGCCGTGTGGCTGACGAACTGAGCCAAACATTGACCGGAGACCTTTATATCCGTGACTGGACGCGCCAAAACCGCACCTGGTTTGCGGCCGTGCAGGTCGAGAAACGCATGATGTTCATCATCTTGACGTTGATCGTGGCGGTCGCGGCTTTCAATTTGGTCAGCACTTTGGTGATGACGGTGACCGACAAGCGCGCAGATATCGCGATCTTGCGCACGCTGGGCGCGAGTCCCGGCAGCATCATGGGCATTTTTGTGGTGCAAGGGGCCATGGTGGGTGTGATCGGTACGCTTGCTGGCTTGCTGCTTGGGCTCGGTGTGGCTTTCAATATCGACGTTATCGTGCCAGCGCTGGAACATGCGCTGGGTGCCACCTTCCTGCCCAAAGATATTTACCTGATCAGCCGAATGCCCAGCGAGCCGCAGCAGGCGGACATCGTGCCCATTGCAGTCATTGCCTTGATCATGGCCTTTGTCGCCACCCTCTACCCCAGCTGGCGCGCCAGCCGCGTTAACCCAGCCGAGGCACTGCGCTATGAGTGAAACTATTGTTGTACCCGCGGCCATTGGCACGGCCCATTACCGCATGGTGGCCGGTATGGGTGGCCCTAACGCGGAGCCTGCGCAGTTGGGTGACGTGGTGCTGAGCGCCCAAGGCCTGACAAAACGTTTCAGCGAAGGGCGCTTGGACGTGACCGTGTTGCACGGTGTGGACCTGCAGATACGGGCGGGCGAAACTTTGGCTATCGTCGGCGCATCGGGCTCCGGCAAGAGCACGCTGCTGCACCTGATGGGTGGCTTGGATGCACCCACCAGTGGTACTGTGCAGTTATTGGGTCAAGACCTGGCAAGCCACAGTGCAGCGGAGCAAGGCCGCCTGCGTAACCGGCATCTGGGTTTTGTTTACCAGTTTCACCACTTGTTACCCGAATTCAGCGCGTTGGACAATGTGGCCATGCCATTGACCATTCGGCGCCTAGCCCCCGCAGAATGTGCGCAGCAAGCTATGAAAATGCTAGCGAGCGTAGGACTGGAAAACCGCGTACACCATCGCCCGGCCGAGCTGTCGGGTGGCGAGCGCCAACGCGTGGCCATTGCCCGTGCGCTGGTTACGCGGCCCAACTGCGTGTTGGCCGACGAGCCCACTGGCAACCTTGACCGTAACACGGCAGATGGGGTTTTTGACCTGATGCTGGAGCTGGCCCGCGTAAACGGGACGGCCTTTGTACTGGTCACGCACGACGCCACTTTGGCAGCACGTTGCAGCCGGCAGTTGGCACTGGTGTCTGGACGACTGGCTTTAGCAGGCGCCTGAACCCATCAAGTGCGCCCATGCGCTGGATCGACACCCACTGCCACCTGGACGCCCCGGAGTTCGACGCCGACCGCACGGCCGTGCGTGCCGCAGCCCAGGCTGCGGGTGTAGTGCATTGCGTGGTTCCCGCGGTGGACCCTAACAATTTCGACACGGTTCGGGCGCTGGCCCATGCCGGTGGCGACAGCTATTGCCTAGGTATACACCCGCTGTGCAGTCCAGGCGCGGGGCCAGAGGCGCTGCTCGCGCTTACCAACCACTTGCAAGCCCACCATGGCGATCCCCGCTTGGTCGCGGTCGGGGAGATCGGTTTGGATTTCTTTGTACCCGAGTTAACGCAAAGCCCACTGCGCGAGCAACAAGAGCATGTCTTCCATACGCAGCTTAAGTTGGCACGCCAGTTTGGATTGCCCGTGGTAATGCATGTGCGGCGTTCGGCAGACCGCGTGCTCAAGCACTTGCGTGAAGTGGGCAAGGGCGGCCCAGCTTGGTCCGGCATAGCCCATGCTTTCAATGGCAGTGACGTGCAGGCCCTGGAGTTCATTAAATTGGGCTTCAAACTTGGCTTTGGAGGGGCAGTCACCTATGAGCGTGCGCTGCAACTGCGCCATTTGGCCCAGACGCTCCCGCTGGAATCCATCGTACTGGAGACGGATGCACCCGATATTCCCCCGCACTGGCTTTACGCCACGGCGCAAGACCGGCAAGGCGGTGCGGCCCAAGGTCGCAACGCGCCGGGCGAACTGCCCCGTATCGCTGAAGTCGTCGCCCAATTGCGTGGTATGACGGTTGAAGCGCTAGCGCAAGCAACAACCCACAACGCCTGCCAAGCTTTACCCAAGCTTAACGCGCTGCTAACCTGAAACCTTGCGGACCTGTCGGCAGCGCTGTCCTCAAGTGATTTAATACTCCATGGCAAGAAAAGAATCACCCACGCTTCCTGAAGTCAATTTCTCTGACGAAGGCCCCATCCGACACCTGCACCTGGACAGCATCTGGATACAGGGCTCCATGTTGATCGATGCGCCGACGGTGCTGGTGCACGAATACGTACAGCGCATGATGGCTTGGTTGCTCTTCGTAGACCCCAGCACCGTGACCAAACGGCAAGCGCTGCAATTGGGTTTAGGGGCTGGCTCTCTGACAAAGTTTTGTCACAAAATGCTGCGCATGAAAACCACAGCCGTCGAACTCAATCCCCAGGTGTTGTCGGCCTGCCGTGGGTGGTTCAAATTGCCCCAGGACGATAGCCGCCTCAAGGTGATATTGGCAGACGCCGAACAAGAGATCAAACAGCCCCAATGGCAAGGTACGGTAGACGCTTTGCAAGTCGACTTGTATGACCAGGAGGCCGCTGGCCCAGTTCTGGATAGCCCTGCCTTCTACGCTGACTGCCGCAAGACATTGACCGAAGACGGCTGCATGACCGTTAATTTGTTTGGCCGCTCTTCCAGCTTCCAGCGCAGTGTGGACAACATTGCCAGCTCTTTTGGTGAAGATGCTTTGTGGGCCTTTAAGTCCACACGCGAAGGCAACACGGTGGTGCTGGCACAGCGAACGTCCATGCGTCCCAGCCGTGCCGTGCTGATGGAGCGCGCCGACACCATTCAACGCCAGTGGGGTCTGCCTGCAGACAAGTGGGTTCGCGTATTTAAACCGGTGACACCATGAACACTAAAGTGCATCCCCAACCACCAGCCAAGATCACCCACAACGGTCCCATCGGTTGGCGCCAACTGGTGGAATGGTTGCATACCGATGGCGTGATAGACGAAGAGCAGGCGACCAAAACCATTGCCCGCTGTGCGCAGGCTGAAAGTGCGCAGCACCCGTTGGTGCGTCTGGCTGCAGTGTCCATGCGCCGTGCCTCCGACAACAAGTCGCTGGATATCGAACTGTTGACGCAGTGGCTAGCCCAACGGGTCGGTATGCCCTATTTGCGTATCGACCCGCTTAAAGTGGATGTGAGCAAGGTGGCCGACGCCATGGGCGCGATGTATGCGGAGCGGCACCGCATCTTGACGGTAGCCATCAATGCCAGCGAAATCACGGTGGTGACCTCCGAACCCTTCATCGTGGACTGGGTGGCCGAGGTCGAGCGGCAATCCCGCCGCAGCGTGCGCCGCGTATTGGCTAGCCCACAAGAGATACACCGCTATACCGCAGAGTTTTATTCACTCGCAAAATCGGTCAAAGCGGCCAATAAATCTGGCAACAACACCGGCTCCAGCTTCGAGCAATTGGTGGAGTTGGGCAAGTCCAACAAACAGCTCGATGCCAACGACCAAAGCGTCGTGCAGGTGGTCGATTGGCTATGGCAATACGCCTTTGATCAGCGCGCCAGTGATATCCACCTGGAGCCGCGGCGCGAGCAGGGCGTGATCCGTTTCCGCATCGATGGTGTATTGCACCAGGTTTACCAAATGCCCATGGGCGTACTCAATGCCATGACGGCGCGGATCAAGCTGCTGGGCCGCATGGACGTCATCGAAAAACGCCGCCCGTTGGATGGACGGATCAAGACGCGAAACCCGAACGGTGACGAGGTTGAAATGCGGATATCCACGTTGCCCACCGCCTTTGGCGAGAAGATGGTGATGCGGATTTTTGACCCGGACAACACGGTCAAAGATCTGGAGGCGCTGGGATTTTCCAGCCACGATGGCCCGCGCTGGGAAGGCTTGGTCAAAAAGCCCCACGGCATTATCTTGGTCACCGGTCCCACGGGCTCAGGTAAGACAACCACGTTGTATGCCACGCTCAAGCGTGTCGCCACCGAAGAAGTCAATGTCAGCACCGTCGAAGATCCGATTGAAATGATCGAAGCGTCGTTCAACCAAACGCAGGTGCAGCCACAGCTCGATTTTGGTTTTCCGCAAGGCTTGCGCGCGCTGATGCGGCAAGACCCGGACATCATCATGGTGGGTGAAATTCGCGATCTGGAAACGGCCGAAATGGCGGTCCAGGCTGCACTCACGGGTCACCTGGTGTTCTCCACGCTGCACACCAATGATGCACCGTCGGCCATCACGCGCTTGATGGAGTTGGGCATTCCGCAGTACCTGATCAACGCCACGCTGTTGGGTGTGCTCGCCCAACGTTTGGTGCGCACCCTGTGCAAAAATTGCAAGGTCCGCGACGAAGAAGCCAGCCGAGATGCATTGACGGAAATGATCAAGCCGTGGCAGGTCAATGGCGCGTACAAGCCCTACAAGCCGGTCGGCTGTGTGGACTGCCGCATGACTGGCTTTATGGGCCGTATGGGATTGTACGAGTTGTTGACGGTGACGGATGCTTTCAAGGCCAAGGTTACCGCCGACCCGAGTATTGATGTGCTGCGCAAGCAGGCTATCGCCGACGGCATGCGTCCTTTGCGATTGGCTGGCGCTCTGCGCGTGGCCGAGGGTCAGACCGTTATCGAGGAAGTGCTGACGTCTACGCCTCCACTCTCCTAAGCCTGGTTTTTACCCCGGTTTTTTAAAAAAATAGAAAAGCGCTCGAATGGGCGTGCCAGCCTTTGCCTGTGCAGACAACAAAGGCGCAAGGGGAATATGCAATGGTCACCCAAACAGCGAAAGCATTTGTCAACAAGCTCGGCCCTGGCCTGATCACGGGCGCGGCAGACGACGACCCCAGTGGCATCGCAACCTATTCGCAAGCCGGCTCCCAGTTCCGCTTTTCGTTGATCTGGACCCTGCTGATCACCACCCCGTTGATGATTGGCATTCAGATGTTGTCGGCGCGTATCGGCTGGGTCACCGGTGAGGGGCTAGCCGCCAATATCAACAAGATGTGCCCGCGGTGGCTCACCACGGGGCTGGTGGGCTTGCTGGTGGTGGCCAACACGATCAATATCGCGGCCGATATTGGTGCCATGGGTGAGGCAGCCAGGTTGTTTGTTGGTGGCTCGCTACCACTCTATGTGCTGGGCTTTGGCGGGCTGTGCATCGCCATGCAAATATTGTTTTCGTATGAGCGCACGGTGCGTATTCTCAAATGGCTCACCCTAGCGCTGTTTGCCTATGTTGCCGTTATTCTTACAGTCAGTGTGCCATGGCACACGGTGTTTAACGAATCATTGCGGCCCTGGGCCTTCATGCCCAAGGATGTCTCCATCAAAGACTATGCATCGATGGTGGTGGCAGTGCTCGGTACCACGATCAGCCCGTATCTGTTTTTCTGGCAAGCTTCACAAGAAGTGGAAGACAACCACCGTCGCCCGGAATCAAAGGCATTGAGGCTGCATCCAGAGTATGCGGCAGAGCACTTGTCTCGCATCAAACAGGATACCGTGGTGGGCATGATTTTTTCAAATGTCATCGCAATGTGCATCGTAGTGGCTACGGCAGTTACGTTGAACATGCAGGGCATCACCAGTATCCAGACTTCATCCCAAGCCGCCGAGGCATTGCGCCCCGTAGCCGGTGAATTTGCATTCGCGATTTTTGCACTCGGCATCATTGGTACCGGTTTGCTGGCGGTACCCGTTTTAGCCGGATCGGCAGCATATGCAGTCAGCGAGCTATATGGCTGGAAAGCGGGTCTGTCGCACGGATTTCGCGAAGCGAGAGGCTTCTACTTAATCATCGTAGCGGCTACAGGCATCGGCACAGTGATGGGCTACTTAGAGGTGAACCCGCTCAAGGCGCTGGTATGGAGTGCCGTGGTCAACGGTGTGATATCCGTACCTATCATGGCGGTGCTGATGTGGATTGGTCAGTCCGAACGTCTCATGGGCAGTTACACGATTACGCGTCGACATCGCCTCTTTGGCTGGGCGGCAACCGGAGTTATGGCCGTTGCGGTATTGGTTATGCTGGCAACCAGTGTTTGAGGTATTGGGGGGGAAGCGCATGGACGCAGGAGTTGATAGATGCGAATGCTAAATTTGAGGTTGGCGGCAGCAGTACTGACAGCCATGCTCAGCGCGGGCAGCGCCATGGCCCAATGTGTTAAGACCGTGCGTTGGTCGGATGACGCACCGTTCGCGTTCAAACTTCCCAACGGAGAAATTTCTGGATTCAATTCAGACGTGGTCCGCGCAGCGCTCAAACGGCTCAATTGCGAGGCACGGTTTGTGGAGCTGCCGTGGGCGCGCGCTTTGCGAGAACTCGAGCAGGGCAGATTGGATATTTTGCCGGGCACTCTGCGCACGCCCGAAAGAGAGATGTTTGCGTTTTTCTCACGACCTATCAATCGCTCGCCGAATGTTTTGTTTGTTGCCAAAGGGCTTGCCACAAAATACCAATTGACTGCATTGACCGACATAGCGGGTACTGCGTTTCGTCTTGGCGCCCAAATTGGTGTGGCGTACGGGACGGAATATGACGCCTTGGTTAAGACGCCAGGTTTTGTCTCCCGCATCACGCCGGTTACTTCGCGCCGAAGCGCCTGGAGAATGATTGAGCAGGACCGGTTGGACGGCATCATTGCAGACGAGGTAACTGCACGCGTTGAATTAGAACAATTGGGGCTTTCTGATGCGATCGTGAAAACAAACATCGTTGTGTCCAGCGATTCTGCTTTGTTGGCCTTGAGCAAAGCGTCACTCAAGCCTGAATTTGTCGTCGAACTGGACCGCAGCCTGGACGCAATGATTCAGGATGGTAGCTACCAAAAAATACGTGAAAAATATATTCCGTGCAGCGCGTCGGTTGCCAAATTGGACTGTCGATAGCAGCCACCATGTACCGACAGACGTGGGTACAAAACCGAGCTACCGAAGCTTGTCGAAGCGTTTGCTATACAGGGCGTCCACACCGGTAACAGCACCTCCCCGTAAGGCAACAGACCAATTGGGTGTCAGCGTATAAATCAGCTTCAAAACGCTTTCGGCACCTGCCAAGCTTTGCTCGTAGCCAATATAGAGGCGGTCGGAAATTTCTTTGCCGAGGTTAACAACTTGCGCGCCGCTGAGCCCAAATTTACTCTCGCCGATCGCGATGGTGTCCAACCCGACACTGCGTGCGGTGCGCCCGGCGCCCAACTTGTTGAGCAGGCCAAGCGCTGCCCCTTGAACAGCCGCTTGGGCTTGACCCGTCTCACCACCGGCCCCACTGCGCCCAAAGACGAGCCATGATAATTGTTCATCCCGCGGCATGTCGGGCTCGGACACCAGTTGAACCCTTGGCTGGCGAGCGTTTCCCGTCACGCGTACGCCTGCAGCAACATCCTGCTGGCGGCGCATGGCCACAATATTCAGATTGGGATCACTAAGTGAGCCCTGGAAATTGATCAAACCGCTTTCGATTGCCAAACGCGTACCGAAAGCCTCGTAGCTGCCGTCAACCACATTTACTGTTCCAAAC
>JBDTAG010000425.1:0-7975 GCA_039924745.1 Rhodoferax sp. | reverse complement strand
GGTGAAGACCGGCGCGTCAAAAAGGCATTTCAAACAGGACAGCGCAGCGGCATTTACAGCAGTGTGGCTAGCGATCCGATTCGCGCATCCTTCGACGAGAGACGTGCCAACCCGCGTTCGACCTCGACAAAGCTTCGCTGGGCGGTGAAAGCTTAACGAATCTAATATGCTATATTTTTTATAGCTAATAACGCATATTTCACGAGGGCTAGAAGCAGTTTTTTCTTTGAACAAAAGTGTGTCCACACGCGTTGCACGGTACTACGCAGTCGAAGCCTTACCCGCACATGTGAAAGCAATCGCCCTACGAATTGACAAGTTATTGTGAATTTGAACTCAAATTCATCAGCACAGACACGACAAGCTGATCACGAAATATCACTTCCTTTCTTGCCTTACATATCTCTGACGATCGGAGCTGTTTTTCGACCGATTTTGCTAGGGTTTTCCATTCTGTGAAGATGCGTCTGTCGGTGCTAAATTCGTGACTGTTTCGCATGAAACAACAAGCCATTAAATTTAATGACGTGTCCTTTGTTGTTGTGATCGATGTCGGTGTGACCAGATAGTCGACCAGCGTTCATAACCACAAAGTTTTGTTAACGACCGGATGCAAACTTGGGTGATAACGGGCTTGCAGCAATTTAAGAGGAAACACATGTCGGACTCTAAATCTCATAACGAATCAAAGGCGATCATCTCCCGCCGCAATGCCTTGCACATTGGGGCGAACGCTGCAGGGGCAACTCTGCTGACGGCTTTCGGCGGTGTACGTTGGGCCTTTGCTGCCGAGCAGCCTGCCATGGGTACTTGGCCTGAAGGCTCCAAAGGCGATACGGTGTATTTGGGTGCAGCAGTTCCACTGACCGGCGCCTATGCGGTGCAGGGAGCAGACGAACTCAAGGGCTGGGAACTTGCGGTTGAGCACATGAACACCAACCACCCTCTGATGAAAAAGCTCGCGCCAAAGGTGAACAATGGTGTGCTGGGCAAGAAGGTGGCGCTTGTGTCAGCCGATTCGGCTGCTAAGCCAAATCAAGCGTTGCAGTCAGAGCAAACTTTCATTGCCAAGAACAAAGTGGTGCTGATGACCGGCGCTACGTCGTCCGCAGTGGCGGTAGCACTGAACAAGTTCGCCCAGCGCGAAAAAATTCTTTACATGCCCGGCATTTCAGGCTCGAACGACACCACTGGTAAAGACTGCGTGCGTTACGGATTCCGTCAAGGCTTTTACGGTGAAATGGCGGCCAACGCCATCGGCCCAATTTTGGTGAAGAATTTCGGCAAGAACCGCAAGGCCGCGTTCATGACACCGGACTACACCTATGGCCACACTACGACCCAATCAGTTTCCGACTATCTGATTAAAGAAGCGGGCTGGACCATGGTGACCAACCAGGTTTCGCCATTGGGAACACAGGATTTCAGCCAATACCTGACCAATATCGCCAACTCAGGTGCCGATTTCCTCATTAACGTCAATTGGGGTCGGGATGCTGTGTTGTCTAGCCAGCAAGCAAAGCAGTTTGGGCTGTTGCCCAAGATGACTTTGGTGCTCCCGTATCAGATCCCATTCTTTGCGAAGGAAGCGGGCGTGGATATCAGCGAAGGCGTGTTTGCGGCCACCGACTTCTGGTGGACACTCGAAGACAAATACCCGCTGGCCAAGATGTTCGTTGATGCCTTCTTTAAGAAATATGGCTATCGCCCAGAATGGGGTGCAGAAAACGCTTATGTCAGCTTCGCCCATTGGGCGCGCATGGTGACGCAAGCCGGCACCTTCTATCCTCCTGATGTCATCAAGGAATGGGAAAAGGGCGAAGTCATTCCTTCGCTGTTGGGCGATTTCGCCTACCGCAAGGAAGACCACCAATACTTGCATCCCGTGGTCATCGTTCGGGGCAAGGCCAAGAAGGACATGAAAAACCTAGAGGACTTCTGGGAAGTGGTCGAAGTGGTCGATGGCGCCAAGGTCATCCAGCCAGCTAACGCTTTTGGTTGCAAGCTGGGCGACTACACCTGATCGGAAAACGGGTCTAACCCCGCAGCCAATCGGCTGTGGGGTTGCCAAAGGATTGCGTGTTTACCTGTCTGAAGAGCGGCTTGTCGAGGCCGTGCCTCGAATCTGGGGCAGTGGTGGGTGGCTGTAGTTGTCTTAATTCTTGAATCCATTTGCAATGAGGACAGGTCAGCATGATCAATTGGGCTAATTTCATCTCACAATGTTTCAACGGGCTCGTGTTGGGGGCGCTGTTGGCGCTGATCTCTTCCGGTTTGACGATCATTTATGGCACGCTCGGCGTGCTGAATCTGGCGCATGGCGCAATGTTTATGTTGGGGGGGTATGCAGGCTGGGTGGCTTACACCTATACCGGATCCTTCTTGCTTGCAGTGGTTGCCGGTTCGCTGTTCGTGGCGCTGGTTGGCATCGTGATGGAGCGGCTGATCATTCGCCATTTCTACACCCGGCCGCATGAGGACCAGCTACTCGTCACATTCGGCCTGAGTATCGTTTTTGTCGAACTGGTGCGCTTTGGGTTTGGCAGTCTTTCAAAATCTGTACCGCCACCGTCACTTCTGATGGGAATCACGGATTTGGGTTTCATGGTCTACCCAACCTACCGTCTGGCGTTGCTGGGCATCATTACTGTGGCGCTGTTAGCGCTCTATTTCGTGCTGTACCGCACCCGTCTGGGCATGATCGTGCGCGCTGGCATTGAAGATTCAGTGATGGTCGATTCGCTCGGCATCAACGTGTACAAAATCTTCATGCTGGTTTTTGGCATTGGCGCTATGGCGGCTGGCTTCGCTGGCATTGTCAATGCGCCGGTAGTGTCGCTCGCTCCCGACGTAGGAGAAGCCATACTGGTACAGACCTTTGTGGTGGTGGTTATTGGCGGCGTTGGGTCATTCCCCGGCGCGGTACTTGGCGGCTTGATTGCAGGCGAACTCATCAGCCTGACGTCCATGGTCAATCCCGCGTACTCGTACGTGATGCTCTTCGTTGTGATGACGCTAGTGCTGGTGTTCCGCCCGCGCGGATTACTTGGCGCCGTAGGTCGCGAATAAATAGGATTACCAGCAATGCGTAAGCAAATACCTTTCTTGGTCGAGGCACTGACAATTTTGGGCCTCATCGCAGCACCATTCGTGCTGCCTCACTTAGGCTTTACGCCGACCACCATCAACCGCATCCTTGTGTGGGGATTGGTGGGCATTGGCTTTGACCTGCTCTTTGGTTACACCGGTTTGCTGTCATTTGGGCAGTCTGCTTTCTTTGGCAGCGGCGGCATGTTCGCCGCCTATCTTCTCACGCAAACTTCCATGCAAAGCACCATTGGCGCCTTGCTGATAGGGACCGTGGCGGCGGGTGCGATCGGTTTCGTCATCGGACTGATTGCACTGCGGCGCACCGGTATTTATTTCGCCATGATCACAGTGGCTATTGCCGAGGTTTTCTTTTTTGTGGAGTTCAATCCCCTCTCTGACTTTACGGGTGGAGAAAACGGTTTGCCTGGCGTACCGACGCCGACGCTGAACCTGGGCTTTACCAAGCTTGATTTCAGTGGCGACTTGTCCATGTATGCCTTTTTGGCATTCTGGTACTTCGTTGGACTGGTGATTGCATTGCGTCTCGTTCGTTCGCCCTTTGGTTTGGTGCTACGCGCCATCCGAGAAAACCCATTGCGTGCCCAGGCACTGGGCCACAACATCCAGCGCTACAAGTTGGCCGTCTTTGTGTTGGCCGCCATGTATGCGGGCTTCGCAGGTGGCTTGCTCGGATTGATGCAGGGCTTTATGCCGCCAGACGCTTTCATGTTTGACACGTCAGGCCAGATCGTCATGCAGACGGCCATCGGCGGCGCAGGCACCTTGTTTGGTCCATTGCTGGGTGCGGCAGTTTGGCTTTATCTGAGCGATTTCTTTCAAACCACGTTAAATCTTGGTGCGACTTGGCGACTCATTTTGGGCATTGTGTTCGTGCTGCTGGTAGTTTTCCTGCGGCATGGTCTGGCTGGTGCCATTTCCGACATCTATCGCCGCATGCGTCGAGACAAGCAAGGTGCACAGCCGACAGCGACTGCGCCCGTCGTTACTTGCAAGCCATTGGGCTCAAACGCCGCCAAAATGGGGCATAAGGCCACGAAGGGCAAGGAAGGCGTGCTGCTCTCAGCCACAGGCCTGACCAAACACTATGGAGGTTTAGCGGCTAACAGCGATATCGACTTCAGCGTCAACCATGGTGAGATCCGGGGCATCATTGGGCCCAACGGCGCTGGTAAAAGCACGTTCTTCAAAATGCTGACCTGTGAGGTAGAGCCAACCGCTGGCAAGATTGTTTTCGATGGCCGCGACATCACAAAAATGGGCGTCATCGATGCCTGCCAGATGGGTCTGACCAAGAGCTACCAGATCAATCAGCTCTTTGAGAAGCTGACCGTTCGTCAGAACTTGGAGATCGCAGTGCTGGGTGTCGTACGCGGCAAGTTCCGGCTGGACATGTTCAAAAGCCTGCACAAAGTGGGCCAACTCAACGATCAAGTTGAGGGCACGGCTTCTTTGGTGCATCTGACAGAACGCTTGGACGCTCCGGTATCCGAACTTGCGTATGGTGAAAAGAGGCGGCTTGAAATCGGGTTGGCGCTGGCGACCTCGCCCAGCTTACTGCTGCTGGACGAGCCCTTGGCCGGCATGAGCACACAAGAGCGTATCGAAACCGTGTCACTCCTGAAGGCAATTGCTGAAGGTCGCACGCTGATCATCATCGACCACGACATGGACTCGCTCTTTGAGTTGGCCGGCAAAGTCACTGTGTTGCAAGAGGGGCGTCTACTCGTCGAGGGCACGCCTGAAGAAATCAAGAACAACCCCCTGGTTCAAGAAGCCTATTTGGGCGGTGTTCACGAGGAGACAGTATGAGTCTGCTGGAAGTTAATGGTCTCAATAGTTACTACGGCGATAGCCACATCCTGTTCGATGTTTCACTGCGGGTGGAAAAGAACGAAGTTGTGGCTCTGTTGGGCCGCAATGGAGCGGGCAAATCCACCACCTTTAAAAGTCTGATGGGCGTGGTCGGACCTCGCGCAGGAAGCGTCAAGATGGATGGTGTGGAATTGGTTGGAAAAAAACCGCATTCCATTGCCTTACTGGGTATGCAACTGGTTCACGAAGAACGACGTATTTTCGGTAGCCTCACGGTGGAAGAAAACATCATCCTTGCGGGATTGACGGCTAAGAACAAATGGACGCTTGGTCGCATTTACGAAATGTTTCCCCGCCTCAAAGAGCGTTGTCTGAGCCGTGGCACGGACTTGTCAGGCGGTGAACAACAAATGCTGGCGATCGCCCGGGCGTTGGTGCGTGATCCCAAGATCATTTTGCTGGATGAACCGTTCGAAGGGTTGGCACCGGTCATCGTGCAGGACCTGATGCGCATTTGCCGCGAACTGGCGGCAGCTGGGCAGACGATTTTCCTGATTGAGCAGAATCTGGCAGCTACGCTGGCTTTGGCCAGCCGTGTCTACATTCTGAGCAACGGCCATATAGCCCATGAGGGGACGGCTGCCGAACTGAAGAGCAAGCCTGAGATTATTCAACGCTATCTCGGCGTGTAGAAGCCGCTGAAGCACCGATTGAAACCACGCAACCGCAGTCGTACCCCTCCAAGCTGAATATGTCTGAAGCCTACGTAATTGGCCAAATCTTGATCAAGGATTCCGCGAAATGGGATGAGTACCGTAGCCGTGTGCCACAAACACTGGAGTCATGGGGTGCAGAGCTTGTTTTTCGGGGCACCCAATCCCCTGTTGTGGCGAGCGATTGCACCCACCCCGACGTGGTTGTGATTCGGTTTCCTACGATGGAAGCAGCACAAGGTTGGCTTTCGTCAGCCGACTACCAATTGTTGATTCCGATTCGGCTTCAGGCCGCTGACGTGAAGCTGATTTTTTATGTAACCTGAAGACTGTTCCACAGTTGGGAAGGTCTGCAGCGGCGGCTGCTACCATTGCGATGCACACTGATTCACGAATTCACACAAGTTAAGGAAACACTGCACATGACTATCCTCGTCGCCTACGTTTCTCGCCCCGAAGGCCAAGCCGCACTCGATAAGGCAATCGAGCTTTCAAAGGAGCGAAAAGAGCCTCTACTGGTCGTGAATGCCAGCCCAGGCGGTCACCAAGAAGATGCATCGCTGACACTCGCCTACGAGGTCGAGCAGATTGAAGAGCTGATTGCCAAGCAAGGTATTGACGGTGAGTTCAAACAGTTTGTGCGTGGCAAAAGTGCGGTTGAGGAAATCAACGACTTGGTCGAGACGCGCGACATTTCGATGGTCATCATCGGGCTGCGCAAGCGCACCGCTGTGGGTAAATTGATTCTGGGCAGCGTAGCCCAAGAAATTCTCATGACCGTGTCGTGTCCGGTTTTGTGTGTGAAGGCATTAGGCGCCTAAAGACCCACCTATACACCGCTTTGCCTAGGTATTTCGGGTTCCAGGCCAGTGGGCGTTGAGCAACAGGTTAGAGATTGAGACACCTGGAGGCGCTTCGGGTTGTACGTCCTGCGGACCAAACCAGCGAGCCTCGGCTATTTCACTGGTTTCGGGTGTAATCTCGCCACCCGCATATTCAGCGGTAAAGGCAATCATCAGCGAGTGTGGAAAAGGCCATGACTGGCTACCGAAGTACTGCAGGTCCTTGACCCGCAGTCCGACCTCCTCCATCACTTCGCGGTGGATGGCTTCTTCAATTGACTCACCCGCTTCCAAAAAACCTGCCAAGGCACTGAAACGCCCGGTGGGTGAATTCACATGGCGGGCTAACAAAATTTGATCACCCTTTTTGATCAGCACCATCATCGCCGGTGAGATGCGCGGATACGCAACCATGCCGCAAGCTGGACATTTGAAAGCACGTTCACCACTGGCCAGTTGCATCGGGTTTGCACAATGGCCGCAGTAGCGATGTGTGCGAGCCCACTCGGACAGCTGCGCTGCACGGCTGGCCAATCCCAACAGAGCGTCATCCACATTGCCAAACAGCGAGCGCAATGGGATGAACGCAAATCCAGGCTGTGCTTGTAGTTCTGCATCCACCCAGGTCGTGCAGCTGTATCGGTCTTTCCAAAGCCCCACCGGAAGGAATTGTTCCGATTGCAAACCATGTAAAGGCAGTCCCACTCGGGCATCGGGCAACGTCAAATCCTCTTCACGAACCAGAAGCTTGCCACTTCGAAACACGAACGCAATCGGGTCAGGATGACTCTGCACGGTCATCAAGGGAATAAATTCAGTGGGCGTCTGCAGCATGTAAACACGAGTCCAGAAGAAAATTACTGGGGCGGCTCTGTTTCTGGAGCCCCTTCAGGTGCAGCGACAGGCCTTGCGGCTCTACCCAGGCTACTTTCCATCAAGCGGGCAAGCTTGTGCGCGGCGCCGGTTACGGCCTGGTGCAAATTGTCGGCATGTTCGGTAACGGCCACGGGTGGGCGGCCTTCGTGGCGCGCTTCAATCAGGCAACGCATGTCGCGCGGGCCATTTTTGCTACCGTTTTCATCACTCAGGTGCACTTCGATTCGGGTGATGTGTTCGGCGAAGCGGTTGACTGCATTGTGAACCTCGGATGTGGCCCAGGTGGTCATGGCGGCATGGCCTTCGATGTTGTGATCGGTGTTGACTTGGATTTGCATAGCTTTCTCCTAGAGGTTGACTTGCAGTATCGCAGCTTATGCCCCCGCTGAATCTGTGCGTTAGCGCGCATAGGCGCAGCATCCGCTTACCGTTTACCAGGTACAGAGGGTACATTTCAAAATACACTTTTTTTGGAGAGCGGGACATGAAAGTCATCGTATTGGGCAGCGGGGTCATTGGCACGTCGGTGGCGTACTACTTGGCCAAATCCGGACATCAAGTGGAGGTCATCGATCGCCAGGCAGGGCCTGCACTTGAAACCAGCTTTGCCAATGCCGGTGA
>JBDTAG010000424.1:0-5586 GCA_039924745.1 Rhodoferax sp. | reverse complement strand
AGATCGGTTTGCGCTGTACCTTGGGTCTCCAGCCAAAAGCGTTGCAGCAGATTGCCCAGCACGGTGCTGCGGTAGGCGGCTGTGGCGCGCATGTCGGAGATAGGGGTAAATTCGCTGCGCAAAGTTTGCAGGGCCGTGTTAACGGTGGCCTGCGTCCACGGCTGGCCGACCAGTGCTGCCTCGGCTTTACGGGCACGCACCGGCGTGGCGGCCACACCGCCTGCGCCGATGGAGGCACTTGCCACCTTGCCGTTAATGATCTGCAGGTTGATGGCCAGACACACCGCAGAAATGTCGTCTTCAAACCGCTTGGATATTTTGTAGACCCTGCTGGTCTCACCGGCGGTGGCCTTGGGCACCTTGATCCACGCTAGCACTTCATCAGCAGCCATCACGTTCTTGCGGTAGCCGGTGTACAGGTCTTCCAGCCGCAGTTCGCGGTGAGCTTGCTTCTTGCCGATCTGGCGCATCAGCACCACGCTGGCGCCCAGCGCAATCAGCAGCGGCATGGAGTCGCCAATGGGCGATCCATTGGCCACGTTACCACCCAGCGTGCCGCTGTTGCGCACGGGCAGGCCGGCAAAGCGGTGGGCAAACTCGGCCAATTGCGGTCGGTCGGCCACCAGCGCGGCAAAGGCATCGGTTAGCGACACTGCGGCACCGATGGCGATGTGGTGCGGGTAGTGCTCCACACGGCGCAGCTCGGCCACCTGCGTCACGTCCAGCACCTTGGAAAACTGCATGTGCATCTTGGTGACCCACAGGCCAACATCGGTGCAACCGGCCACCAGTTGGGCGTCTGGGTGGCGTGCGCGCTGGGCCAGCAGTTGGGTCAGGTTGCGGGGGAGCATATATGAAAAATCGGCCTCTAGCCCTCGTGGAATATCATTAAGCTGCTGCAAAGTTAATAGCACTTCGGCTTCGTTGACTCTTGCTACGGGCAGGGCCTGCATGGCCTCTGCGGCGTCCAGAATCGGGCGGTAGCCGGTGCAGCGGCACAGGTTGCCCGACAGTGCGCCCTGCGCATCGGCACGGCTGATAGGTATGCTTTTGCAGGTCTTGCTTTGGTACTGGCCAAACAGGCTCATCACAAAGCCGGGTGTACAAAAGCCGCATTGCGAGCCATGGCAGTCCACCATGGCTTGCTGGGTGGGGTGCAGGCTGCCATCGCTGTCGGCCAAATCTTCGACCGTCCACAACGCCATGCCGTCAATCGAGTGCGCCATGCGGATGCAGCTGTTGATGGCTTTGTATTGGAGTTCTGTGCCGTGCGCCTCGGCCACTACCACGGTGCAGGCGCCACAGTCACCCTCGCCACAGCCTTCTTTGGTACCGCAGCTGTGCAAATCTTCACGCAACAGTTCAAGCAAGGTGCGATTGGTGTCCACGGCGGGTAAGCTGACAATTTCGCCGCGCCGGAAAAATCGCAAGGGTTTAGTGTTCATGGGGTTTGTGGACAATCTATATTCCGTGAGGGTAAATCGGGTGGCAGCTGCTGACCATATTCCTTAGGATATGACACAAATCCGTTGCACCGTATGAGAAACCATTCCCTGTTTGACAAGATTGACCTTCATTTGATTAGGGTTCTCCATACCGTGTTGACCGAACGCAGCGTTTCCAAAGCCGCCATCCGCCTGGGTATGCACCAGCCTGCGGTAAGCAGTGCACTCAAACGCCTGCGGGATTTCGCCGGGGACCCCCTCTTGGTGCGCTCAGGCTCCGGCATGGTGCCGACCGAAGCGGCGCTGCGCATGCTGGAGCCCAGCGCCAGCATCTTGCGTGCTGCCGAGATGCTGTTCTCTGATGCCAAGGGCTTTGAGCCCACGACGGCACACAACACCTTTCGCGTGGCCGCCAGCGATTATTTGGACCCATTTTTCTTGCCCCAATTGGTGGCGCAAATCAAATCCCAAGCGCCGTTGACCGAGATTGAAATTTTGTCGCTCTCTGGCAGCGCCGATTACCGTGCGCAATTGGCCCAGGGCGAAGTGGATGTGGTGATTGGCAATTGGCCCACGCCACCCGATGAGCTGCACTTGGGCCGCTTGTTTGGGGACGAGGTGGTGTGCCTGGTCTCCAACAAGCACCCGGCTGTGCGCCGTGGCTGGGACGAGGCCTCGTGGCTGGAAGCCGACCATATTGCGCCGGGCGCCACCCATCCCGGTGCCAAGGGCGTGATCGACGATCACCTGACCAGCCTGGGTTTGAGTCGCCATATTGCCGCGCGCTGCCCCTACTTTGGTCAGATACCGGCCATGGTGGCATCAACCTTGCTGGTTATGACCACAGGGCGGCAGTATTGCGAGCGATTTACCGACACCCTGCCGGTCACCATATTGCCGTGCCCGGTGGTGTTTCCCCGATTGATGTACTACCAACTTTGGCATGAACGCACGCACACCTCAGCTTCGGCACGCTGGCTGCGTGATTGCGTGAAGTCCGTAGCGGCAGCCTTGAAAAAAGAGTGAACAGACGACGACATGACGACACCCAGACTTCAATTGACGGGCATTACCAAAGCCTACCCCGGCGTCATCGCTAACAGCGACGTGACGTTGACGGTGATGCCAGGCGAAATACACGCGGTGCTGGGTGAAAACGGCGCTGGCAAATCGACGCTGATGAAGATCATCTACGGTTCGGTCAAACCAGACGCGGGCCACATGCTGGTCAATGGCCAAGAGATGCAGATCCGCAACCCCAAAGAGGCGCGGGCGAACGGCATCAGCATGGTGTTCCAGCATTTCAATTTGTTCGACACCATGACGGTGGCTGAGAACGTGTGGCTGGGCCTGAGCGGCAGTTCGCTGCAAGACGTGACTGCCAGCATCGTCGCCAAGGCCACAGAATACGGGCTCGATATCGACCCGGCGCGCCCGGTACACACGCTGAGCGTGGGCGAGATGCAGCGGGTAGAAATTATCCGTGCGCTGCTGACCGGGCCAAAGCTGTTGATACTGGATGAACCCACATCCGTGCTGACGCCACAGGCGGTGGAAAAATTGTTTGTGGTGCTGAAAAAACTGTCCAGCGAGGGCTGCAGCATTTTGTACATCAGCCATAAGTTGCACGAGATTCGCGAGCTGTGCACGGCCTGCACGGTGTTGCGCGGCGGCAAGGTCACCGGTGTCTGCAACCCGCAAGAAGAATCCAACGCCTCGTTGTCGCGCCTGATGATTGGTGCCGAGCCGCCGTTGCTGCAAAGGGCTGCACGCACAGCTGGTGCGCCAGTGATGCAGGTCAATGGATTGAGCCTGGCGCGCGACGACCAGTTTGGTGTGGACCTGGATGGCATAGAACTGCAAGTGCGCGCGGGCGAGGTGGTAGGCATTGCCGGGGTGTCGGGCAACGGCCAAAAGGAATTGCTGTACGCGCTGTCGGGTGAAGACTGCCGTGCAGCGCGCAGCAGCATTGTGATGGGCAACGTAGACGTATCGCGCATGCACCCCGGCAAGCGCCGCGGCTTGGGTCTGCACTTTGTGCCCGAAGAGCGGCTTGGCCGTGGCGCGGTGCCTACGATGAGTCTGGCGCACAACCTGCTGTTGACCCGCACCGAATCCATCTCCATGCCGCGCTTTGCTGGCGGTTGGATACGGGTGCGCCAGTTAGAGGCCCACGCGGCGCGGCTGATCAAGGAATACAAGGTCAAGGCCAATGGGCCTGCGGCCGCGGCGCGTTCGTTGTCGGGTGGTAATTTGCAAAAATTTATTGTGGGCCGCGAGATCGATGCCAAGCCCAAACTCTTGATCGTGTCGCAACCCACTTGGGGTGTAGACGTGGGTGCTGCGGCACAGATTCGCGGCGAGATTTTGGCACTGCGCGACGCCGGTTGTGCGGTGCTGGTGGTCAGCGAAGAACTGGATGAATTGTTTGAGGTGTGTGACCGGCTGCACGTGATTGCACGTGGCAAGTTGTCACCATCCGTACCGATTGCGGAGGCAAGCGTGGAGAAGATTGGCGAGTGGATGAGTGGTTTGTGGGAGGTGACCCATGCTTAGGCCCGCCGCCGGGCCGTCCCAAGGCGAGGCCAACCCCCACGGGGGGCAGCGACCCGCGCAGCGGTGGAGCGTGGGGGCTTTGAGACTCGAAGCCCGCCCCCAGCCGTCTAAGGCGTGGAGTTATGGATCGCCGGTGTTGGCGTTGCTGTGCACCGTCGTCATCGGTGTCATCTTGTTCGCGCTGTTGGGCAAAAACCCGGTCAGCGGCCTGCAGGTTTTCTTTTGGGAGCCTATCAAGAGCGGCTATGCGTTGGGCGAACTGCTGGTCAAGGCCACGCCGCTGCTGCTGATTGCCTTGGGGTTGGCCGTGTGTTTCCGTTCCAACGTCTGGAATATTGGTGCCGAAGGGCAATACATTGTTGGCGCCATTGCCGCCAGCATGGTGGCGCTAATGGCAGACAAGACCACGGGTGGCTGGATCGTGCTGGCCATTTTGTTGGCAGGGGTCGTGGGTGGCATGCTGTGGGGCGGGCTGACAGCATTGTTGCGCGATCGCTTCAATGCCAACGAGATTTTGGTGAGCCTGTTCCTTGTTTACATCGCCGTGCAATTATTGGGTTACCTGGTTGTAGGGCCGCTGAAAGATCCACAGGGCTACAACTTTCCGCAAAGCAAGACCTTTGAGGCGGTGACCCATATACCCCGTTTATTTTCCGGCTCTCGCGTCACTATTGGTGCGCTACTGGCTTTGTTGGGCGTAGCCGGTGTATGGGTGTTTTTGTTTCGCACACGTGCCGGTTTTGCGTTGCAGGTGGGCGGGCTGGCTAAGGCCGCGTCGCGCTACGCAGGGTTCTCGTCGCGCCGCGCGTTGTGGACAGCCTTGCTGGTGTCGGGTGGTTTGGCGGGGCTCGCTGGTGCGCTGGAGGTAGCTGGCCCTATCGGCCAATTGACGATTTATCTGCCCGCTGGCTATGGCTTTGCCGCCATCATCGTGGCCTTTGTGGGGCGGCTGCATCCGGCAGGCATGGTGTTCTCGGCGCTGCTGATGAGCATGTTTTATATTGGGGGCGAATTGGCGCAGTCCCGCCTCGGGCTGCCCAAGTCGTTGACGGGTGTGTTCCAAGGACTGCTGCTGTTCACGCTGCTGGCGTGCGACACGCTGGTGAACTACCGCTTGCGGTGGGTGCACGCAAACCAACAATCTTTGGCGCTGGGAGCAACAAAATAATGGATGCCTACGCACTCTTGATTGCCGCCGCGCTCAACGCGGGCACCGTGTTGGCCATCGCATCTTTAGGTTTGTTGATCAACGAAAAGGCCGGCATCGTCAACCTGGGCGCCGAGGGCATGATGCTGTGCGCTGCCATTGCCGGCTTTGCTGCTGTGGTCCACACCGGCAGTGACACCGTTGGCTTTGTTGCTGGCATGGTGGCTGGTGCGGTCATGGCGGCGCTGTTTGGCGTGCTCGTCATCTGGCTCAATACCAACCAGTATGCGACCGGTCTGGCGCTGGCGCTCTTTGGCACCGGCCTGTCTGCTTTTGTGGGTGCGGGCTATGTTAAGGAAAACCTGCCAGAGCGTCACAACTTTGCAATACCGTTTTTGTCTGACATCCCCTTTGTTGGCCCAGCGTTTTTTCGCCAGC
>JBDTAG010000423.1:0-3124 GCA_039924745.1 Rhodoferax sp. | reverse complement strand
TGACACCAATTGCGTGTTTGTATGTAATGAGTAATAGAAGAGTAGGCGTAGCCATGTTTCTCAAGCGTTACTTTCACTGCATGCGCTAAGTCCTTAATTTAGAACGATTTTTGCTGCAAACCCAGCTTTGAAATCGCTTCTAAGTCCTTGATTTCATTGGAAAAAATTCTCGTTTGCCCTCTTGCGATATTCACTTTTGCTGATACAGTGCAAAAAAGTGCAATTAAGTGGTGAAAAGTGTCTTTGAGAAGAACTTTTTTCCTATCCGTGCAAGAAAAGGTGGATTTTGGTGTTTCAAGGGGCTTCGTCAATCAGTTTGGATGCAAAGGGTAGGCTCTCCGTGCCGACCCGGCACCGTGACGTCCTGAGCGCGACGGCAGCGGGTCAACTGACGATCACCAAGCACCCAGATGGTTGTCTGATGGTGTTTCCCCGCCCGGAGTGGGAAAAATTTCGTGAGCGCATTGCCGCGCTGCCCATGTCGGCACAGTGGTGGAAACGCATCTTTCTGGGCAATGCCATGGACGTCGAGATGGATGGCACCGGGCGTGTGCTAGTTTCGCCAGAACTGCGTGAGGCGGCCGGTATCTCAAAGGACACGGTGTTGCTGGGTATGGGCACGCACTTTGAATTATGGGACAAGGCGAACTACGACGCCCAGGAAGCAAAGGCCATGGAAGCACCCATGCCCGATGCCTTCAAGGACTTTTCCTTCTAAGGCCGGGCGGTGGAAACTCCATGGAACCATGCCACCGTATTGTTGAACGAAGCCGTGGATGCCTTATTCAACAATGCTGCGGATCCGTCTGCTCCTGAGGCTGACGGCACCTATGTCGACGCCACCTTTGGGCGCGGTGGCCATTCCCGTTTGATTTTGTCGCGGCTGTCGCCGGTCGGGCATTTGATTGCGTTTGACCGCGACCCAGAAGCCGTCGCACAGGCCAATGCCATAGACGACGAGCGCTTCTCCATTCGGCACGAAGCGTTTTCGCATGTGGCCGAGTTGCCTGGCGGCAGTGTGTCAGGCATCTTGATGGATCTGGGTGTTAGCTCACCCCAGATCGACAACCCGCATCGCGGGTTCAGCTTCCGTTTCGACGGGCCGCTGGACATGCGCATGGACACCACGCGGGGGGAGAGCGTGGCGCAATGGCTGGAGACGGCTGAAACCAATCAAATCGCGGAGGTGATACGTGAATATGGTGAAGAACGGTTTGCTGGCCCCATTGCAAAGGCGATTGTTGCTCGCCGACAGGAACGGGGCCCAATTTCAACCACCTCCGAGCTGGCCCAACTCGTGGCTGACACGGTCAAAACCCGCGAGCCGGGCAAGGACCCTGCAACGCGCACATTTCAGGCTTTTCGGATTTTCATCAACGCCGAGCTTGAGGAGTTGCAACAAGCGCTAGAAGCCTGTCTGCATATCCTGGAGCCGGGTGGCCGTTTGGCGGTGATCAGTTTCCATTCACTGGAAGACCGCATCGTCAAGCAATTCATTGCCAAGCATTCCAAAGACGAGTACGACCGCCGCGCGCCCTTTGCCGCGCCCAAGGTCATGAAGCTCAAGGCATTGGGCCGCATAATGCCCAGCAAGGACGAGGTCAGTGGCAACCCCCGCTCGCGCAGCGCGATCATGCGTGTGGCGCAAAGGACGGCCGCGTGATTCGGCTGAACTTGGTATTGCTGGTGGCTGTATTGGCCAGCGCCATCTATCTGGTCAGCGTGCAGTATGACTCGCGCCGCTTGTTTACGGAGCTGGACAAAGCCAAGACTGAAGCGCACCGTCTGGAGCTGGAGAACGAGCGCCTGCAAGTGGAAAAGCGTGAGCAAACCACTCCGGCCCGCGTGGAGCGTCTGGCGCGGGAGAAGTTGCAAATGAGCCAAGCCAAGCCTGGCATCACCACTTACGTGACCTACGCCGAAAAGTTTACCGCAGTAGACCCGACGCCGTTGACCAAACCTGCATCCGCAGCCAGTGGAGCTGCCCGATGAGCCGTCGCGGGGTGCAATACACGTCCAGTCCCTTGCTGGCCAGCCGCACGCCGGTGTGGCGCAGCAAGTTTGTCGTGGGCGCGATTGCGCTGGCATTTTGTGGATTGGCGGCGCGCGCCGCCTACATCCAGGTGGTCGCGAATGATTTTTTCCAGCACCAAGGTGAAGCGCGTTTTGCCCGTACGCTGGATTTGCCCGCCAACCGTGGACGCATCCTGGATCGGAATGGTTTGATTTTGGCTTCCAGCGTGCCAGCACCCAGTATCTGGGCCATTCCAGAAGACGTGGATATAGACAAGCCTACGCTGCAAAAACTGGCCAAGGTATTGGGTATGCCCATCGCCGAGCTGTCCAAGAAGTTTGCCGACGAAGACAAGACGTTTGTCTGGGTTAAGCGCCAAGTGGATGATTCGGTTGCCAAGCAGGTGGCGGATCTGAAAATCAAAGGTATTTACCAGCGCAAAGAATACAAGCGCCAATACCCCGAGGGTGAGGCTGCCGTGCATGTGGTGGGGTTCACCAATGTGGAGGACAAGGGGCAAGAAGGCGTTGAGTTGACCTTTAACAAGGAGCTGGCCGGACGCAATGGATCGCGGCGCGTCATCAAAGACCGACTGGGCCAAGTGGTCGAAGACGTGGGGAACCAGATTCCGCCAGTGGACGGCAAAGATCTGCAACTCAGCATAGACACCAAGGTACAGTTTTTTGCCTACCAAAAGCTGCGTGAAGCGGTGCTGGAAAACAAGGCAAAGGCAGGCAGCGTGGTGGTGTTGGATACCACCACGGGCGAGGTTCTGGCCTTGGCGAACTTTCCCAGTTACAACCCAGACAACCGCCGTAATCTTTCCGGCGAGCAGTTACGCAACCGCGCCTTGACGGATACCTTTGAGCCTGGCTCGGTGATGAAGCCGTTCACCATTGGTCTGGCGCTGGAGACCGGCCGTGTCACCCCCCAAACCATCATCGATACCACGCCCGGGCGCATCACCATCACCGGGTCCACCATTTCGGATGCACACCCCCATGGCGTGTTGACCGTCGAAGGCGTAATTCAGAAATCCAGCAACGTCGGCACGACGAAGATCGCCATGCAAATGCAGCCCCATGAAATGTGGGAGGTGTTTACACAGGC
>JBDTAG010000422.1:0-16040 GCA_039924745.1 Rhodoferax sp. | reverse complement strand
GTTGACGGCACGGGACACCGTGTTGATGGTGCCGCGGTGTGCATTGTTGGCACTGTTGACAATGCGTAAAAGCTTGTTGGTCAGCGCCACATCTTTGAGAATGGCGTTGGTGACACTGTTGACACTTTCGGTTTCCGAATTGGCCATGTTCTGGATGCGCACCACCGAGTCCGAAAGGGCCGGAAAGTCGCTCTTGTGGCGCATACGGCGCAGCAAAAAATCCAACGTGCTGCTCTTGCCTGTAGCGGATTCTCCAGGAGCTGCCGCGGGCTTGGCCCATTGCTCCAATTCGGTCAAAAAGGCGCGTGCAGTGGCAAAGCGTTCTGCTGGGTTACGTGCCAATGCCCGCAGCACGATGGCGCGCAGCCGATCGTCCACATCCGCATTCATCTCGACCGGTAGCGCCAGTTGCTCATGGGTCACACGGTAGATGGCTCGGTAAGGGTCGGACTCGCTGATCAGCGGCTTGCCCACCAACAGCTCGGCCAGTACCAAGCCGGCAGAGAAAATATCCATTGATGCAGCAGGTGCGGCACCGTTGGCAGCTTCTGGGGACAAGTAGCCAACCGTGCCGCCGCTAGGCACCACCGGGTCCGTACTGTTACGGTCTGCGATGCGCGCTGCAATGCCAAAATCCATGACGCGCGCATGGCCTGCCGTGTCCACCAGTACATTCGAAGGTTTCAAATCCCGATGCACTACGTGGGCGTCGTGGGCTACGGCGACCGCGTCCAACACATCAAGCATGAGCGCAACGGCCTCCTGTGGGGGTAAAGCGCCGCGCTGTTTGACGATTTGGTCTAACGTGCTGCCGGCAATGTACTCAAACACCAGATAGGGATTCTGATCCTGGATATCGGCTTCGTAGACCTGGATGATGTTGGGGTGTTTGACCCGTCCCACACTGCGGGCTTCGTCTAACCACTGGATAAGGGCTTGTGGGTCAGACCCACTGCCGGGGCGCATGACCTTGATGGCCACCTCGCGTTCCAGACGCGGGTCAAAGGCCAGCCACACCGTGGATTGGGCGCCGCGACCCAAAATCTTGCGCAACTCGAACCGCCCCACCGTGTCTGAAACCTGCAAAGAGCCAGTGGCCAACGGCGAACGCCCTTTGGTAAACGCAGTTGGTGTTGGCATGCTCGGGCGGGTAAAAGGTTGCGCAATATTGCGGCGTCACTGTTGAAGTATGACACCACGCAGCCTCCCGGCCTAGCACCGTTGTTTAGTGGGGATTGGACGCCACGGTTCCCTCTTGCTTGCGCAGTTGCTGGCGTAAATCTGCACGTTCCTGGTCGCTCAGAAGCCGGGATGTGTTGGCCCTCGATTCGCGAACGGGCGGTATTTCTGGTTGCGTTTTGAGCGATGCCCGCAATGTCGATCGTCGCTGCTGCACATCAACGTCTCGCACTGGTTCGCGGGGTTCGGACTTCGTCGGCTCTACTGCATCTTTGGTTGGCTGCGCTCTCGCCACCACGGTGGCAATCGCCAACACGGGCAATAGACCATAAAAAATGCGTTGCGCGAAATGCATATCGTGTGTGCGGATCTGAAATTGTTCGACTTATTCACATTGTTGGGTTATGCCTAGCAACAATCTGCCGCTTTTTGTAACTTTCTGTCAAAACATCCGAATTAGGCAGGCCCAAGGGGTCGAAGCCGCGCAAAATCACGGCTGTTACAAATTTCAGACCTCAAATGCAGAACATGGCAACACGACCCAACAAGATCCTGGTGGTAGACGATGACACCCGCATCCGCGACCTGCTGAGACGCTACTTGGCGCAAGAGGGTTTCGATGTTCTTCTGGCAGAGGATGGAAAATCGCTCACCCGCATCATGTTGCGCGAGACGGCTGACCTGATCGTGCTGGATCTGATGATGCCAGGCGAAGACGGCCTGTCGATCTGCCGGCGCCTGCGCGCTGCCGGTGATGCGACACCCATCATCATGCTCACCGCCAAGGGCGAAGACATAGACCGCATTGTGGGGCTGGAAGTGGGCGCTGATGATTATTTGGGCAAACCGTTCAACCCCCGCGAACTGCTGGCCCGTATCCACGCCGTGTTGCGCCGTCGGCCCACACCCGAAGTTCCTGGCGCACCTTCCACAGAAAACGAGGTTGCACGATTTGGTACTTTCACCTTCGATTTAGCCGCCCGTACCCTGCACAAGGACGGCAAGGAATTGACGCTGACCACGGGCGAATTCGCCATGCTCAAGGCACTGGTGCGTCACCCACGTGTGCCGCTGTCGCGTGAAAAACTGGCGCAGCTGTCGCGTGGGCGTGAGTTCGAACCATTCGACCGTAGCCTGGATGTGCAGGTTTCGCGACTGCGCAAACTCATTGAAAAGGACCCTGCATCGCCGCACTTCATCCAAACTGTTTGGGGCGTGGGCTACGTCTTCGTGCCAGACGAAGCGGCTTGAACTTGGGCCTGATTCCCAGACGGCAAACCGCATCGGTGTCTCAGGATGACTCCGATTACGAATCCATGCCGGTTGGACTCAACCTTTTTTGGCGCACCTTTTTTCTGATCGCCGTGCTGTTGGTTGGCAGCATGCTGGCCTGGTTGCAGACCCTGCATTCGCTCGAATTCGAAACCCATTCCGTCGGCACTGCACAAGAGCTGGCATCGCAGGTGAACCTCAGTCGCGCGGCCTTGGTCTACTCCGACGCAATTGCACGGGTGGCTTTACTCAAAACCATGAGCGACCAGGAGGGGCTGCGCATCGTTCCGCGTGAGCCTGGTGACAAATTCACGCTGTTCAATGACGATGCGCTGAGCCAACGGGTTTCTAGTGAACTGGGTAAGCGCCTGGGTAACCGCACCGTAGTGGCCAATAGCGTCAATGGACAATCTGGCTTATGGATTGGATTTGTCATCGACGGTGATGACTATTGGTTGCTGACCGATGAAACACGGTTCCATGCCCCAGAGGGCAAGACCTGGGGCGTATGGCTGGCTGTTGCCACCGCGCTCTCACTGGTGGGCGCCGCGCTGATTGCGCGCTTGATCAACCGGCCGTTAAAGCAGCTGTCGTTCGCCGCCAGCCGCGTGCGTGAAGGGGATTTTGAAGCCAGCCGGCTGGATGAAAACGTGCAAACCGGCGAGATCCGCGAGGTCAACATCGGCTTCAACCGCATGGCGCAACGGCTGGCCAAGATCGAGCAAGACCGCGCTGTGATGCTGGCCGGTATCTCGCACGACTTGCGTACGCCATTGGCCCGCCTGCGCCTGGAAACCGAAATGAGTGTGGCAGATCTGGATGCCCGGGCCCACATGTCAGCCGACATTGCGCAGCTCGACGCCATCATCGGAAAATTTCTGGACTATGCCCGCCCTGACAAGGCCAAGCTGGCACCCGTGGTGCTGGCCGATGTGGTGGAAGCCTGTACCTATTCCTACCAGAAGCAGGCCGACGTGAAGATCAAGGTGCAGTTGGAAGACAACCTGCTGGTCATGGCAGACGAAGTGGAATTGGGACGCATTATTTCGAACCTGCTGGAAAATGCCCGCCGCTATGGCAAGTCGACCGATACCGGTGTGGCTCGCATCCAATTGGCTGCAATATCTCGTGACAAATGGGTGCTCATCAAGATCCGCGACCACGGAGTCGGTGTGGCGCCAGAGCAACTAGCCAACCTCACCCAACCGTTTTACCGCGGTGAAGAAGCCCGCACGGCGGCCAATGGCGCAGGCTTGGGACTGGCTATTGTGGACAAAACCGTACAGCGCATGGGCGGGGTTTTCTCGTTGGGCAATGCACCATCGGGTGGTTTGTCCGCCAACATACGCTTGCACCGGGTCAACGCCGCCTAGACGGTCGCCACGGCGTTCTCAGCGCTACAAGCTGGCAGCGAGCGTAGCGCCTTCGCGAATGGCCCGTTTTGCGTCCAGCTCGCTGGCCAACGCAGCACCACCAATTTTGTGGAACCGGGGTGTGCCCGGCGCAACCACCGTGCCTGCAACTGGCATCAACTCTGTCAATGATTCCTGGCCTGCGCACAACACCACATGGTCGACTTCGAGCAACTGGGGCCGGCCGTTCACCGTGATGTGCAGACCGGCATCGTCAATGCGCAGGTATTCCACGCCTGCCATCATGTACACGCGGTTGCGTTGCAACACCGCGCGATGCACCCAACCGGACGTCTTGCCCAGACCTGCACCGACGCGCGTGGTCTTGCGCTGCAAAAGATACAACTCTCGATAAGGCTGGGCAGGTACCGCAGCGACCAACCCGCCATGGGATTGGGCCTGCAAATCTACACCCCATTCAGCGCACCAGTGCGCAACCGAAAGCGGAAGCGCCACGGCCGGGTCGTGCAGCAAGAATTCACCAACATCAAAACCTATACCACCCGCGCCGATGATGGCCACACGTTTGCCCAACGTCACCTTGCGTTGCAGCACATCCAGATACGACACCACATTGGCTCGGTCCACACCGGGGATGTGCGGCTTGCGCGGCACGATACCAGTGGCCACCACGACATCGTCAAACCCGTGCGCTAACAGTTGCTCGCGGGTAACCCGCTGATTCAGCTTGACGGTAACTCCGGTGACGTCGAGTCGGCGTGAGAAATAACGCAGCGTTTGCGCGAACTCTTCTTTGCCCGGCACCTGCATCGCCACATTGAACTGGCCACCCACGCGGTCACTGCTATCAAACAATGTCACGTCATGGCCGCATTCGGCCGCGACCGTGGCGGCAGACAAACCAGCAGGCCCGGCACCCACCACGGCAATCCGCTTTTTACGCACGGCTTTGCGATAGACCAGTTCAGTCTCGTATGCAGCGCGCGGGTTGACCAGGCAACTGGCCCGCTTGTTGGCAAAGGTGTGATCCAGGCAGGCCTGGTTGCAAGCAATGCAGGTATTGATCTCATCGACCCGACCGGCTGCCACTTTGTTCACCCACTCGGAGTCAGCCAAAAACGGACGCGCCATGGACACCATGTCCACGCTGCCACTGGCGATCAGCGCCTCAGCCTCGTCGGGCATGTTGATGCGGTTGCTGGCGATCACGGGCACTTTGACGGCTTGCTTCAGCCGCGCGGCCACGCTGGCAAAGGCCGCGCGCGGCACCGATGTGACGATGGTCGGCGTGCGCGCTTCGTGCCAGCCAATGCCAGTGTTGAACAGCGTCACGCCAGCAGCCTCCAGGCTCTGAGCGACCTGCACCACTTCGGCCCAGGTATTTCCACCTTCCACCAAATCGAGTACCGAGTGGCGGTACATCAATATGAAATGGGGACCAACCGCTGCGCGTACTTGGCGTACGATCTCGACCGGCAATCGCATGCGGTTCTCGATACTGCCGCCCCAGTCATCAGTGCGTTGGTTGGTGCGTGCGCACAAGAACTGGTTGAGCAAATAGCCTTCGCTGCCCATGATCTCCACACCGTCATAACCTGCCTTTTGCGCCAGCTTGGCACAGCGCACGTATGACTTGATCGTAGAGCGGATGCCCCTCTCCGACAAAGCCTTGGGCTTAAACAAGGAGATAGGCGATTTGATGGCAGAGGCCGACACCACGAAGGGCTGGTACCCATAGCGCCCAGAGTGCAAAATCTGCATCAGTATCTTGCCCCCCTCTTCGTGCACCGCATGCGTCAACTTGCGGTGGTTGCGCACATCAAAAATCGAGTTCAAGGTTCCGCCAAACGGCAGTAACCAGCCTTGGCGATTCGGCGAAATGCCACCCGTAACAATCAAGCCCACACCACCCTTGGCACGTTCACGAAAATACGCCGCCAGTTTGGAATAGTTGTAAAAACGGTCTTCCAACCCCGTGGGCATGGACCCCATCATCACGCGGTTGCGCAACGTCGTGAATCCCAAATCCAGGGGTTGTAGCAAATGGGGATGTGCGGTGTTCGCGTGGGCGGCAATAGCAGTCATGTGCGGGCAGTATGAAAAAGGCCAAAGAACCACACAGCGTGGCCCCGTGCATTCTCTGCCCAAACTGCGGCGATACGCAGCACTAAATTAGAGTTTCAATTCTTCCCAGAATTGAGCGCAAAACGACTGCGAAACCAATTGCGCAGCATGTGTTTCTCGGGCGCCAGGGTTTCACCAAGGCCGATACTGCTCGGCTGGAAGGTATTTTTTACCCAACCATTGAAAATAATCAGACAGCATTTGCAACTGGGTGCCGCGCTCACCATCGACCCAATCACGCGCATCCGTATAAGTTTCTGGGTGAAGAAATACGACGTTGACCGTGCCGGCAGTAGCGGCGGCACTGGCAAGCAAAGCCGCTGCGCAGACACCTGAAAGGATTGATCGTTTCATGGCATTTTCTTTACAAAAATGGCACGTCAAAACAGCAGCACAACAGCACGCGCTTCCATGGCAATGCCCTCGCCCACCGGCCCCATTTTTTCAGCGGTTTTGGCCTTTACATTGATCTGATCCATGTCTACGCCCAACACCTGCGCAATGCGCGCGCGCATGGTTGCAATATGGGGCGCCAACTTGGGCGCTTGGGCAATGACGGTGCTATCAACGTTGCCGATCTCGAAACCCTTTTCACGCACACGGCGCGCCGCTTCGGCCAACAGCACGCCAGAGTCTGCGCCTTTGAAACGCGCATCAGTATCCGGAAAATGCGTGCCGATATCGCCCAAGGCCGCTGCGCCCAACAATGCGTCGGTGATGGCATGGAGCAGTGCGTCGGCATCGGAATGCCCAAGCAGGCCTTTGCTGTGCGGGATTTCAACACCGCCCAAGATGAGCTTGCGCCCTTCTACCAAAGCGTGAATATCCCAGCCTTCTCCGATACGCATTCTCATGGTGTGCCGCTGTCCTTTTGCAAGCCACGGGTTGTGGTGCTAGATATTATCGGCCTGCGCGCAACATTAACTTGACTACCATCAGCGACTTTAAACAAAATAGGCCTGTAGCCCTCGTGGAATATAACGAGTTAGCTATCAAATATGAAATGACGTAGTGTCAATCGATCCAATTAAAGGCCCAGACCGTTTAACGCTGGCGCGCAAACTTCGGCCACCACCAAGCGTCAATAGACCATTTTCCGGGCCCCCACAATACCAAGGCGAGTAGCAAGGTGCCCCAAAACTGATGCTGTTGCAAAGCCGCTGGTGCTATTTCTGAGAGGCTCAGAACGGCCACAATATTGACAAAAAATAGGCTCATGGCGGAGAAGCGCCCGAACAAGCCCAGAATCAGCAAAACAGGAAAGAACAACTCGCCAAAAGTACCTGCAAACGCAGCAATATGCGGCGGTAACAAGGGAACATGGTATTCATCTGCAAACAGGGCCAGCGTGGTGTCCCAATCCACGATCTTGGTCAATCCGGAGCGGAAAAACGCCATACCTACAAAAATGCGTGCCGCTAAAGCAGCCGGCGCTTGAAGGTGAGTGATGGTGATTTGGGCCGTTCGGAGCAATGGCAATGCTTTGTTTTGCATGGGAGCAGTGGGGCTGGTCATGGTGTTGACGTCCAATGGTTAGTGGGAATTGAGCTGGGGCGCCAGCACGCTGGCGATAACGCCGTTACCAAGGTATTCGCGCAACTGGGTGGCAGCGGTTTGCGCCGCAGTGTCTTCACCAACCACATCCGCCAAGGCTTCGCATATTTCAGCAAAAGTGTGGCCTGCATGCAGGCTTTGCACAAAAGAGACTTCAGCGCTGCTCAAGGATTTCCATTGGGTATTCAAACCAAGACGCCACACGAGCATGTGGTGGGCCAGCGCTTCAGGCAGTGGCACATCGTCTTGCTGAGCTTTTAGCGCGTGCCAGACCGGGCCTACAGCCCATTGCATGGCCAACAACTGCACCGCAGGGTGCAAGCCAAAACGCAGGTTGGGCCAAGCGTCCGGGGCCATCGAGGTCAGAGCATCCGCAGTTAAGGGCTCAACTGAAGCAGCATCAAAAGCCGTGCGCAGCGCCCATTCCATACGGGCCAGATCCAGCATCGCCGGGTGAGCAACTAAATCGTCGTGGCTGGCCATGAAGTCACAGAGTTCATGCCCAAACCAGCGCAGCGAATAGTGTGCGGAAGGCTTGGCATCGATATAGGCGTTGGCCACGGCGTCAAAGTCGTAGTCCCCCATCACCAGCGGAAGCACTTCGTAGTTGGCGCGCAATGCGCCACGCAAGCGTGCGCGGTAGGCGTTGCGGTACACGTCGAACTGTGATTCGCCAAAGGGCTTGAGCAAGCCAGCGCGTGCGGGTAAGTCTTGCAGCAGTGCAGACTGAAACTGGTCTTGCAGCGTGAATACGGCGGTCATGTTGCGCTTGCCTCTGCCGTCAACTCGTGTGCATGAATCTGGCGCGCGTGGTCCAGTTCGTCCAACAATTCATGCAGCTCTGGAATGTTGTCATCCCGCTCGATCATCGTCGGCACCGCGCCGCAGCGTTGCAGCGTGTAGCCATAGAGCTGCCACACGGCGTCACACACGGGGTGGTCGTGGGTGTCAATCAGGTAGCCGTCTTGCACCTCGTGCCCGGCCAGATGGATTTGGCGCACGCGTTCCTTGGGCAAGGCATTGATATAGGTGTGCGGATCAAAGCCGTGGTTGACGCTGCTGACGTACACGTTGTTGACATCGAGCAGCAGCTCACAATCGGCACGGCGCAGTATCTCGGCGACAAACTCCCACTCGGGCATTTCGTCGGCAGCAAATGCAACATAGGTAGACGGGTTTTCTATCACCAAGCGTCGGCCCAAGAAATCTTGTACGCGCTGAATACGATCGCACACATGGGCCAGCGCGGCCTCGGTATACGGCACGGGCAACAGGTCGTGCATGTTGAGGCCGTTGATACCCGTCCAGCACAGGTGGTCTGACACCCAACCGGGTTCGACGCGCTGGGCCAACGCTTTCAAGTCGCGTAGGTAGCCCATGTCCAGCGGATCGGTACCGCCAATATTGAGCGACACGCCGTGCATCACCATGGGAAAGTCACGGCGTATGCGGTCCAGGTGCCACAGCGGGGCGCCACCGGGAACCATGTAATTCTCGGAAAGAATCTCCAGCCAGTCCACGCGGGTCTGGGCCTCGGTTTCAAACGCGGTGTAGTGCTCGGTCCGCAGACCAACACCGAAGCCTTGGATGGAGTTCATAGACACTAAAGTAAATTCAACAGACAGATAAAAAACAAGCCCGTAGGTTGCGGGCTTGTGGGTGCGAAAAGCTGCTTACTTGGCGACCGTGCCACCAGCGTCGGTGCACGCTTTGGCGGAAGCCTTGCTATTCCAGCCCTGACCTTTGCAGCTGTTCATGCCCTTGCATTCGTTCTTGGCGGTCTTGCAATCGGAAGTGCCCTTGCAGCTATTGATACCAGCGCAATGGACCGACATGTCGTCGGCGGCTTGCACCGTGGTGACTGCGCCACCCATGGCGAACAAAACGGCTGCGGTGCTAGCCAATGCGATAGCGGATTTGAATTTGGATTGCATGGTATGCCCTTGAAAAGTTAAACAAATAATGTGAAGTCAACGTGCAATGAAGGCTCTCGGCGTGGGTGCTTTGCTCCCGCTTGCCTCTGTAAGTCGGGCGACATTGCGATTGCTTACAGAGAATTCAAAAATATTTTTGAAGACCCTGCCGCCGCAGGCAGACCACGTACTAGAACAACGGATAAGCATGTCTTGCGTCTCCGGTAAACTGAGTTGCTTTACCCCACATGACAGCGGAGCACTGTAGTCACCATGCCAATCTTTGATCCCCAAACTGCGCTGGCAAATGCCAACAAGGCCGGCGCCCCAGACCTCTTGTGGGCCGGGCTGCGTTACTCGCGCGAAAGCACCCAGACCCGTGCTGTGCGCAACGATACCCCCGACAAAAACGAGACCACGCTTGAAGAAGGCGCCATGTGCGAGGTGTTGATAGACGGCCACTTTGGCTACGCCGCTACAGCCGACCTCAGCGCCGCTGGTTTACAACGCGCGTTTGAAACTGCCATCGCCACCACCCGTGCGACCAGCCAGCACAAGGTACATCGCTTCACCGCAGCCCAACGCGCCGCTGTAAAGGGTGTGTATGAGAGCCCGTCAGTGACGAAGTTGGCCGTCACCCCGTTAACTCAAATTACAGAGTGCTTGTTGGCAGCCTCAAAAGCCATGGCACTGGACGCAAAAATCGTCAACCGCAGCGCGCGCGCCATGGTGGTGCAAACGCAGATTGACTATTACTCCAGCAACGGCTCGCATACGCAGCAAAGCTTTGACATGGTGGACATCGCCTTGGCGGCCACAGCGGCAGAAGGTGTGCAATCGCAAACCCGCAGCTGGGGCCAAACCGGCCAACATGGTGGTGAAGTGTTTGATGCCGCCACCTTTGCCCAGCAAGGCCTGCGTGTGGCCACCGAGGCGCTGGAGTTGTTGGCGGCACCCAATTGCCCTTCAGGGCCCATGGATCTGATCCTTATGCCGGACCAGATGATGTTGCAGATTCACGAATCCATCGGCCACCCGTTAGAGCTGGATCGCATCTTGGGTGACGAGCGCAACTATGCGGGTTGGAGCTTTGTCAAAGCGGCTGACTTTGGCAGTTTGCAATACGGATCACCGCTGATGAACGTGACCTTTGACCCCGGCAAATCCAACGCCTTTGCAAGCTATGCCTATGACGACGGTGGTGCACCTGCCACGCGCGAATTTTTGATTGAAGGCGGTGTGTTGAAACGCGGCCTTGGCTCTGTGGAATCGCAAGAGCGTTCGGGCTTGTTGGGGGTGGCCAACTTTCGGTCGTCCTCCTGGAACCGTGCACCCATCGACCGCATGGCAAACGTGAACTTGGAGCCTGGCAAATCCACATTAGGCGAGATGATTGCTTCGGTTGAAGACGGCATTTTGATGTCGACCAATCGATCTTGGTCGATTGACGACTACCGCAACAAGTTTCAGTTTGGTTGCGAGTATGGGCAACTGATCAAGAACGGCAAGCTGGCAGGCGTGGTGCGCAACCCCAATTACCGCGGGGTGACCGTAGACTTTTGGAACCGCCTGAGCGCGGTGGGCCGGGACGAAGAAACCTTCGGCACGCCCTACTGCGGCAAAGGGGAGCCAAGCCAAGTCATCCGCGTGGGGCATTCCTCACCCCCGTGCCTGTTCAAAGGCGTAGAAGTGTTTGGAGGTCAATCATGAACGCCAAAAATAAAATGAGCACGCGCGATTTTGTAGACACCGTACGCACGCACTTTGATGCGATGGCCGATGCGGTATTGGGCACCTTGGTAGGCGACGAAGCAGCCACCCTGAACCTGAGCGCCGAAGAGACGCTGTTCGTGCGCTTCAACAGCAATCAGGTTCGCCAAAACACCAACGTCGAGCAAATCTCCATTGCGCTGCAATTGCAAGGCGCGGGTCGCACGGCTGAAATGTCACGCACCTTGTCGGGCAATGTCGACACCGACCGTGCCGCAATGCTGGAACTGCTAGCCCAGTGCCGTTCTGAGCTCAAAGTGTTGCCGCCCGACCCGCACCAAGTGCCCATGGAGAACCATGGCAGCAGCGATGAAACCTTTCGAGGCCAATTGCTGGCCCCTGAGGCCGTGGTGGACGCCATCGTGGGGCCTGCGCAAGGCTGCGATATGGCCGGGTTGTATGCAGCGGGTTCTATCGTGCGGGCCAACCGCAATTCCAAGAACCAGCGGCATTGGTTTGCGACGCAAACTTTCTTCATGGACTACTCGCTGTACAACGGTTCACGTGCGGTAAAAGGCAGCTACGCCGGTACCCACTGGGAGCCCGCACAGTGGGCCGCCAATTTGGCCCACAGCAAACACCTGTTGCAGTTGATGGACAAGCCTTTGCTAACGGTGCAACCGGGGCAATACCGCACCTACCTGGCACCGCGCGCCCTGTCCGATCTGGTGGGCATGATGGGCTGGAATGCATTGTCAGGCTCCGCCTGGAAGCAAGGCCGCAGCCCATTCAAAAAGCTGGCAGAAAAAGAAGCCAAACTCTCCAACCTATTGAATGTCACTGAGAACTTTGGCCTGGGGCTTACGCCGCGCTTCAACAGCTTGGGCGAGGTGTCAGAAACCGCCGTTCCGCTGATCGCCGCAGGCGAACTGGCGACGTTGCTAGTCAGCTCCCGTAGCAGCCGCGAATTTGGTCTAACGGCCAACGGCGCGAATGAAACCGAAGCGCCCCGCGCACTGGATGTGGCGCCGGGCAGTCTGGAAGAAAAAGACATCTTGAAGGCACTGGGCACCGGTCTTTACCTCTCCAACCTGCATTACCTAAACTGGAGCGATCCGGTCTCCGCCCGCGTGACCGGTATGACGCGTTATGCGTGCTTCTGGGTGGAGGATGGCGAGATCGTGGGTCCCATCAAAGACCTGCGCTGGGATGAAAGCCTGTATGACGCACTGGGCGACAAACTGCTGGCGCTGACTGCGCACACGGCCATTGACCCTGCGGTGGACACCTACTACCAGCGCGCATTGGGAGGCTCTCGCACGCCTGGCGCGTTGATTGAGAATTTCACGTTCACGCTTTGATCGCGTTTTGTCGGCTTGGTGCTAACCGATGCCACGTACTTCACCTTGGGTAGTGCGTGCAATTGAAGTCGCCAACAGGTGGTGCATGAGGCTGCTGTTGCCAGACTACGCCCATAGGTCTACCGCCACAAAAGTGGCGGCTGACCAAATTAAGCGTAATTAAACCCTAGGGAAAACCCTTGCCAGAACCTGTACGTGACTCGTTTGACGTTTGGCGACTAGTCCGAATGGATCATTGCGCAAGCCGCTACGCTGCGGATAATCCAATGATTCCAGCAAACCATACTGGTCCTGTTAACGTGTTCGAGAGAAAACCTATGAAATTTCAAAATATCGCGATTGTTGCCGCAATTGCTTTGTCCGCCCTTGCATCCAATGCCCACGCTGAACTAGTTATAAATGGCAGCTTTGAGTCATATACCCTAGGAAGCGTCAACGGTTTTCAGACAATTAACGCAGGCTCGACCGCTTTGACTGGCTGGACTGTTGGGGCCACCTCGGTAGATATCATCAATGGAAGCTACGGCGCTGTGTCCGGCAACAGTATCGATATGCTTGGCACCCCTGGTCCAGGCTTCTTGTCGCAAATGTTGTTTACGGAAATCGGCCAGCTCTATTTTTTGACATTTGACATGTCCTCCAACCGTGGCGGCGATAATAATGCACTAGGGAAAGAATTGACTATTGGTGCGTTGGGCAACCAGTCATCACATACCTTTTCTGCACTAACACCCGGTGTGTCTCAACAGTCCTACAGCTTTGTGGCCAATAGCACGTCTACGTTGCTTAGTTTCAGCAGTGGTCCATCTGGATACTCAGGTTCTGTGCTTGATAACGTTTCCGTGACGGCTGTGCCAGAACCAGAAACCTACGCCATGATGTTGGCTGGTTTAGGCCTTATGGGCGCTATCGCTCGCCGCCGCAAAGCCAAGCAAGCCTGATTTAGTTCTTAGACATGTTGCGGCACCTACGGGTGCCGTTTTTGATTTTGATTTGAACTATACGAGCGGCTGCAACCGCAGCGGTTTTGTCCCACACCCTCTTCTCGTTCTGCTGAATGTATTGAACTTGGTCGCGTTCTTTGTCCTAAACGTGCCCTAGAAGCTTTGAAAGAATACCGGGTTTTGGCTGCGTTCCAAAAAACTGTACCGTAAAGCACCGGATGTATCAACCGTGCTGACCCAACTACATTACGTTATCCCTCATGAACAGCGCCATTGAGTTCCATGATTCTGATATCAGCGCTGTACGACTTTCTGGTTCGGAATTGCGCCTCGTCTTCAACCCCGCTTACGTTCACCGCTCGGCTGGGCGGCCGGGAATCGATCCGGGCAAAGGCTATCTTCAGCCCGTTGAGATGGTGTTCAGCGATGCTCAGTCTTCGGAACGTGGGGGCGAGTGCATAGGTACCATCTCAAGCGGCTTTGTCGCGACTGAACTTGTCGAGTATGCGAACGTCATCCCTTTGCCTATCGCTTTGTCCGGTCAGGTATGGGCTGAGATAACATTCAATTCAGGGGCGGTGATGAGGGTCACCAGCACTGGTTTTGCTTGCGTACCTACCGGGGACGCGCGGTATCTGGAGGCGTATGAGGGATAACAGGTTGCTCGTCACGGACACGCAGCGTCACAATGCCGCTACGCGGCGCATGCTGCGCGCCGGACAGCGCCAACGTCAAACATTGCCAAGATGACCATCTACCACAAGTACTTGCTGACCTGGGCTGTGCTATTTGCCTCTGAGTTCCTCGTTATGTCCCTCGTCTTTGATAAGTCGTACGGCATCTTTATGTTCTTCGGCATATTGGGTATTGGGAGCTTTATTATTCACGGCATCGTCTGCCCACGATGCGACACGTCCATTGGCTACGGTGGCCGATTCAAGGGGCTTGGTATGCCGAGGTCTTTTTTTGACACGCGCTGCAACGAGTGCGGCCAGGATCTGAACGAGCGTTAACTTGAATGGGACCAGCAAGCGATGTTTAAAATGCCAATCGACACGGACCCACAACAGCAGGATGCGGCTCCGCCAGTCATGTTGGTGGCCCGGTCATCTTCACGTTAAACCGGAGCTTGTCGCTACCAATCGAACGGCTGCTGTCCCCTATAAGCTATATCAGCTTTCGCAGCATTGCTGTCAAACAGAGCACTGAGCTTAATGCTCGCCAAGGTGCTATCCGCCTCCTCCTACTTTTGCGTTGCCAACCGCTCTCGTCTTGCAACCGACTAAGTCGCCATTCTTGATTGCAAGATAGCAGCCGCCAGCGCAAAGTCTTGGCGGTAGGTCACCTTGAAGTTCTGCACACTGCCCTCCACCAGCAGCGGCGCCTTGCCTACAAACTCCAAGGCACTGGCCTCATCAGTAACCGCATCACCTGCAGCGTGCAGTGCCTGTTGCAGTTCAGCAATGCGAAACATCTGCGGCGTTTGGGCCAGCCACTTGTCGGCGCGGTCCACCGTATCGGCCACCCGGCCACCCACTTCTCGCTTCAGCGTATCGGGCAACTTCAGGGCCAACAGGCCACCCACTGCGTCGTTCTGGCAGGCATCAATCAGCGTGTTGATCTGCTCAGCGGTAATCAGGCAGCGTGCGGCGTCGTGCACCAACACCCAGTCGCTGGGGGCGGCACCACGCTCCAGCAAGGATGACAAACCATTCAATACACTGCTAGCCCTCGTCGGACCTCCACAGTCCGCTACTAAAAAAGTAGCGCTGTGGTTATCAAAGAAGGTATCACCGCTGGACACCACCACCAGCACCCCGCTCAGGCGCGGCACCCCCGCAAAGGCGGCCAGCGTGTGCAGCACCATGGGCTTGCCTGCCACAGGCTGGTATTGCTTGGGGCCGTCTGCACCCGCACGTGAGCCGGTGCCCGCGCAAGGGATCAGCGCCCATAGGCGTTCGGGTGAAGGGTTACCGGATGGTGGAGTGGATGCTGTCATGGAATAGGGTTTTGGGGGGCTGGCAGCTGAGGCGCGGTGAGCCATTCTAAAATCTGCAGAACTGGTTCAAAGTTTTTCACACACATTTCTAGCAGTTTCGCCCTTTGTAGAGGGCGCACACCGCACCCAAACCCTCCATGGATTTACCCAAACTAACGGTCGGCAAACGCTTCACCCTGCCCCGCCCCGCCGGCTCTGCCGACGCCATGCTGCTGGCCCGCCTGGGCGAGCGCGAAAAGGCCCTCGGCAAGCCCATGACCGTGGTCACGGCCAACGCCAATGACGCACAGCGCCTGATGGACGAGATCGCCTTCTTTGCCCCCACGCTGCGCTGCGCGCTGTTCCCCGATTGGGAAACCCTGCCCTACGACACCTTCTCGCCGCACCAGGACCTGATCAGCGAGCGCTTGGCCACGCTGTGGCGCATCTCCCAGCGCGACAAGGACACCGGCGCTGACGTCGTCATCGTGCCGGCCACCACCGCGCTGTACCGCCTGGCGCCGCCCAGTTTTCTGGCGGGTTACACCTTTGAATTCAAGGTGAAGCAAAAGCTCAACGAAGCCAAGCTCAAGGCCCAACTCACGCTGGCGGGCTACAGCCATGTGACCCAG
>JBDTAG010000421.1:0-6310 GCA_039924745.1 Rhodoferax sp. | reverse complement strand
GCAAGGCCGATAGCAGTGTTGGATCCACCGCACTTTTGCGCAGAATGGCCCAAAACATCCCGAAAGTAGCAGCGTAAAGCAGTGCGGAAAATACTGGGCGCATCAGCGACAACGTGGCTGCCCCCATGCAAACGACGAGGAACGTACCAATGCCATTGCCTATGCTTACGTCCAAAATGGCAGCAGCGGCGCCAAAGGCCAAATAGGCGCCACAAAAAGCGATCTGCAGCATCAGTCCTGGGTAGCCAACGGCACGGTTGATACGCAGCAGGAGATGGGTCAGCAGTCCGCATACGGTCACTGCTGCCGAGAGACCATATTGCAGCCAGGTAAGTGCATCGGCCCACGCCTGCAAATTTGCCTCGCCCTTGGGCGCGTGGTAGTGTCCAAACCACCAACCCAGAGCGGCGTGTAAAGGCGCTGCCAATATCACCAATACGCGTATGCGTTTGAGCGTGTCGACGGTGGCAATGCCCTGTACTTGGTCGTACTCCTGCTTTAACCGCTGGGCGCCGGCTAGCATGCGTTTGACCAAGGTTTTTGATATCACCCACGACCTTTCATTTTTGTACGTGATGTGCCGTCGTCAGCGGATCCTGATGCATTGGCAACTGCTTCTAACCGAGTCGATCTTCACACCAATAGCATACTGGTGCAAGTGTTTCTAACGTGGTGCTAAGGTTAGCCCTTCTACACGCATCCTTCAAAGCACCATGACCACTGTTTACGACTTCGACGCCCTTGCCATCGACGGTAAATCCGTACTCCTGAACCAGTTCAAGGGCAAACCCATGTTGATCGTCAATACGGCGAGCGCGTGTGGCTTCACACCGCAGTTTGCGGGTCTGGAAGAGCTACACAAGACCTATGGCAAAAAGGGCTTGGTGGTGTTGGGCTTTCCGTGCAATCAATTTGGCGGACAAGACAAGGGCAGCAATGGCGAGATCGCCGAGTTCTGCCAGCTTAACTACGGTGTTAGCTTCCCGATGATGGCCAAGATTGATGTCAATGGTGGCGAGGCACATCCGCTTTACAAATGGCTGTCCAGCGAAGCGCCTGGCCTGTTGGGCACCAAGGCCATCAAATGGAACTTCACCAAATTTCTGGTCGGCAAAGACGGCCAAGTCCTCAAGCGGTATGCCCCCACGGATACGCCTAAAAGCATGGCGGAAGACATCGAAGCAGCGCTGGCCTCTTAGGCCGTCTTAAAACGGGTGTTGTGGCCAACTGCCCCAAAAGAAGGACTCCAGCGGGCGCGACGGCATCACCTGTATCAAATGGCAATAGGTCAGCAGACATCCGTGTCTGTACCGCTTGCGATTCCTTCCATTGCCACCGAGCACATGGGATACTGGCACTGTGAACGACGCCTCGAAATCATCCACTGCTGGTGAAAGCCTTTGGAAAATGGCCCTGGATGGCTCCGGCGTGGGGGTCTGGGACTGGAACCTGGCCACCGACGCCCAGACCCATTCCCGCCATTGGGAAGAAATGCTGGGCTACGAGATGGGCGAGCTCACCAACGGTTATCGCGATTTTGAGAACTTGGTCCATCCCGATGATTTGGCAATGGTCCAAGAGGCTGCCAACGCGTACCTGGAAGGGCGCGCTGCCGAATACGCCGTGGACTTTCGTATGCACTGCAAGGACGGAAGCTGGAAGTGGATCTTGGCCCGAGGCATGGTGGTAGAGCGCGATTTGATCGGCTCGCCGTTGCGCATGATTGGCACCCACACGGATATATCCGAGCGCAAGCGCAGCGAAGAAGCACTTCGTGCCCTGAATGCCGAATTGCTAGAAAACACCGCACTGCTGCAAACCACGCTGACCAGCATCAGCCAAGGAATATTGCTGTTCGACGCTGAACACCGGGTGCGCAAATTCAACCCGAGAGTATGCGAGTTATTAGACGTGCCATTCACGATGATGGCGTCTCTGCCCACCGAGCAAGAACTGGTGGACTTTCAAATGCAGCGCGGCGACTTTGGCCATGATGCGCAACGTGTAGAAACCAACGCGCGTCTTGGCTTGCTTAGCGCTTTCGCCGGTGCTCCCGAGACATTACCTACCCACTTCACACGCCAGACGCCGATGGGGCGCACGTTGGAGGTACGCACCCAGTTTCTACCGAGCGGTGCCAAGGTCCGTACCTTTGCCGACGTAAGCGCGTATGTGCAGGTCGAGGCAGATCGCAAACGTTTGAACCAGTTGCTGGATGCCACCCAAACCATCGCCCGAGTGGGCGGCTGGGAGCGTGACTTTGTGACTGGCGCGGTGTATTGGACCGAGGGCGTCTATCGCATCCTGGAGGTGACCCCGGATGTCTTTATGCCGGGCGATCTTCAATCCACGCAACGGTTTTTTACCCCAGAGGCTCGGGAATTAATACAGCCTGTAATACCTCCCAATGGGATCACAGAGACCATGCACGATATGGAACTGGAGATGGTCACCTGGACGGGGCGCCATATCTGGATTCGCTTCAAAGGCACGAACAGTTGGGAGAATGGCCGCCCGCTCAAGCGCACCTCGGTCTTGCAAGACATCACCGAGCGCCGCTTGGCAGAGTCCGCCGCTCGGGAGACCGAAGAACGTTGGAAGTTGGCGCTAGAAAGCGCAGGCGACGGCGTTTGGGACTGGTACGTTGAAGCTGGAACCGAATTTTTCTCCAAACGTTTGTTGCAAATGTGCGGGTTCGTCGATGCGGACATCAACAGCAACCCCGCAGAATTTGACGATCGGACCCATCCTGACGATATGGAGCAGTTGCGCCAGGCGCGGCTGGACCATTTCGAAGGCCGCACGCCCAGCTACCAAAGTGAACGCCGCATCCTCTGCAAGGATGGCACCTGGAAATGGGTGTTGAGCCGCGGTATGGTCATCAGCCGAGATGCCAATGGCAACCCCCTGCGGATGATCGGCACCTTTACCGATATTTCCAGCCGCAAGGACGCCGAAGCGTTGATCCGCCACCAGGCCTTCTACGACACGCTGACCGGCCTGCCCAACCGGCGCATGCTGCGTGACCGGCTGGAGCAAGAGATCAAGAAGAGCAAGCGCGACAACGAACAACTGGCCATTCTTTTTATTGACCTTGACCACTTCAAGGAAGTCAATGACACGCTAGGCCACGACCGTGGCGACCTGTTGCTGGTAGAGGCCGGGCGGCGCATTCAGGCTTGCGTGCGTGCATCTGACACGGTGGCGCGCATGGGCGGTGATGAGTTCACTGTCATCCTCTCTGAGCTGCCCAATAGCAACCACCTGGAAGGCATCTTGCAAAAGATGCTGCACACCTTGGGCGACGTATTTCAGCTGGGTGCCGAACAGGTGTTTGTGTCGGCCAGTATCGGCATCACCATGTACCCGACCGATGCCACGGAAATCGAAGACCTGCTCAAGAACGCAGACCAAGCCCTCTATGTGGCCAAGGGCGCGGGGCGCAACCGTTTCGGATTCTTCACCCCCGCTTTGCAAGAGGCAGCGCAGAATCGGGTCCGCTTGGCCAACGACCTGCGCACGGCGCTGGTCGAGCGGCAGTTTGAGGTGTATTACCAGCCGATTGTGGATCTGGCTAGCGGAACCATTCACAAGGCGGAGGCGCTGATCCGCTGGCACCACCCGACGCGCGGCATGGTCAGCCCGGCATCGTTTATTCCTATTGCAGAATCCAGCGGACTGATCGTTGAAATCGGTTCCTGGGTCTTCCAGCAGGCAGTGCAGCAGGTGCACGCCTGGCGCCAGTGTTTGGCAGACGACTTTCAGATCAGTGTCAATAAGTCGCCAGTGCAGTTTCACCACAGCGGAGCCAAGGGTACCAACTGGGCAAAGCACCTCAAAACTCTGGGTTTGCCGGGCGACAGTATTGTGGTGGAGATCACAGAAGGCCTGTTGCTGGACACCAGTTCCAACGTGGCTGACACGCTGCTGGCGCTGCAGACGGCAGGTATTGGCGTGTCTCTGGATGACTTTGGCACCGGATATTCGTCGCTATCCTATTTGCAAAAATTTGAAATTAATTTTGTGAAGATTGACCAGTCCTTCGTGCGGCACTTGATTCCAGACTCTACGGACTTGGCATTGTGCAATGCCATCATCGCGATGGCCCATGCGCTGGACATGCGAGTGATTGCCGAAGGCGTGGAGACCGAGCAGCAACGCGATTTGTTGGCGGCTGCGGGGTGTGACTATGTGCAGGGATTTTTGTATGCCAAACCGATGCCGGCTTTGGAGTTTGAGGCGTTTATGGCGGGGTATCGGTAGCGCCTTTTGCGCTGATCACCATTGCCGAAAGATCACGCACACGTCGGTTTTGTCACGGACAGCGAACTCCCGTGAACCCCAGGGTTTGCGCTCGACGGTCTTTGCGTTCGGGTGAAGCATGTTTGCGTGACCCGCCGAAATTTCAGCGTATAGATCATCGATCGTGTCGGTTTCGATAGTGAGCTCGGGACGATCCTTTGCGGCAAACTCGGTGTCTTCAACCAGATAGGCTTTCGCACCATCGCGCTCAATAACTGCGAGTGTGGCGTCTTGGTGAAGTAGCTTGAACTTCAGGCAGTTGACGAAGAGATTGAGGCCATCTTCCATGTCAGCATAGAAAACTTTTGGGATCAAACGGTTCATCATGCTTTGGACTCCTTTGGTCTATTGCCTGCTTGCACATGTGTCGCGATGTCGCTACGTTGCCTTGGCCAGCTGTGCATCCAGCACCTCTACCCAATGCCGCACCGGCGTAGCCGTGCCGCTTTGCAAATGCGTGATACAGCCTATGTTGGCCGATACGATGACTTCGCTTTTGAGTTCACCCAAGTGCCCCAGTTTGCGGTCACGCAATTGGTAAGCCAGCTCGGGGTTGAGCACGCTGTAAGTGCCCGCTGAGCCGCAGCACAGATGCGCCTCGTTGGTAGCAGTACGAATATTGAAACCCAGCGTGTCCATATGCTGCTCAATACCACCCTTGAGCTTCTGGCCGTGCTGCAAAGTGCACGGCGGGTGAAGGGCCAGGCTGGGTGCGTTAGCGCGTATCTGCTGCACAAGATCAGGTCGATTGGTACACAAAGTCTCAACGATGGTCGGTAGCAATTCGCTGAGGTCTTTTGTCAGTGTGCTGATGCGCTGCGCCTTAGCCGCGTAGACCGGGTCATCTTGCAGGATGTGGCCGTATTCCTTGACTGTGACGCCGCAGCCTGAAGCGTTCATGACGATGGCCTCGACAGCGCTTTCGCCCTGCACATAGGGCCACCAGGCGTCGATGTTGGCGCGCATCTCTGCCTTGCCGCCATCCTGGTCGTTGAGGTGAAATTTGACGGCACCGCAGCAGCCCGCCTTGGGTGCGACCAGCGACTGAATGCCGGCAGCGTCCAACACTCGGGCCGTGGCGCTGTTGATGTTGGGCGCCATCGATGGTTGCACACAACCGGCCAACACCAGCACCTTGCGGGCGTGGGTGTGGGTCGGCCAGACACCTGCCGCTTGTTTGGCTGGTACCTTGGCTTTCAGGCTGGCGGGCAGTAGCGGGCGCACCAGTTGACCCAATGCCATGGCTGGGCCAAACAGGGGGGAAGGGATGCCTTCCTTCAGCGCCCAGCGCAGGGCTTTTTCGGTGGCGGGGCGTTTGACCTTGGCGTCTACCAGCTTGCGGCCAATGTCCAGCAGGTGGCCATAGTCCACGCCGCTGGGGCAGGTGGTTTCGCAGTTGCGACAGGTGAGGCAGCGGTCCAAATGCAGCTGGGTTTTGCGCGTGGGCACTTCGCCTTCCAACACCTGCTTCATCAGGTAGATGCGGCCGCGCGGGCCGTCCAGCTCATCGCCGAGCAACTGGTAGGTGGGGCAGGTGGCAGTGCAAAAACCGCAGTGCACGCACTTGCGCAATATGGCTTCAGCGGCCAAACCGTCGGGCGTGTTGGCGTATTCGGGGGCGAGCTGGGTTTGCATAGTTGGGTCGGTCAGCGGTCTTTGGTTACCAGGCGTGGAACAACCGGTGGGGGTTGAAGATGCCCTTGGGGTCCAGGCTCTGTTTGAGGCGCTGCTGGATGGTCAAACTAGCCGTTTGCACCAAATCATTTAGGGAAAATTGGCCTGTAGCCCTCGTGGAATCTACATTGTTCGCTATGAAAACAGTAGTATTCCCGCCATGTGTGCGTGCCAGCGCCTGCAATTGCGCCTGCGCATCCACCGGCGCCCACAGCCAGCGCAGGCCGCCGTGCCACTCTACGAGCTGTGGCCAAGGCAGGTCCAGAGTCGGCGTTGTCTGTGGCACGCTCAAACGCCACAGCGCCAAGCTGGGGTCTGCCGGGCGGTGGAAGAA
>JBDTAG010000420.1:0-2506 GCA_039924745.1 Rhodoferax sp. | reverse complement strand
ATCGGCGTCACCGAAGAGCCCAACACCATGTTTGCCAAAGTGTTGAGCATCTCCGACGTGCTGATGTGGAAGTGGTACACGCTGCTGAGCTTCAAGCCCGAGGCCGAGATTGCCGCGCTAAAGGCCGAGATTGACGCCGGGCGCAACCCCAAGGACGCCAAGGTGGCGCTGGCCAAGGAGATCACGGCGCGCTTCCACTCGGCAGCGGCGGCCGATGCAGCGGAGCAGGACTTCATCAACCGCAGCAAAGGCGGCGTGCCCGACCAGATCGACGAGATCAGCCTGCCCTTGGGCGAAGGCGGTGCCGAGGTGGGTATTGGCGCCTTGCTCAAGTCTGCCGGCTTGGCCGCCAGCAGTGGTGAGGGCAACCGCCTGATCGACGGCGGCGGTGTGCGGATTGATAGTACGGTGGTCAGCGACAAGGGCTTAAAGCTGGGTGCAGGTACCTACGTGCTGCAGGTTGGCAAGCGCAAGTTCGCGCGGGTAACGCTGGGCTGATCGGCCAGAGTCATCCATGATCGCAGTCCTACAAAGGGTAACCTCAGCACGCGTCGATGTGGACGGCAAGACCGTGGGCGCCATTGGTCCCGGCTTGCTGGTGTTGGTGTGTGCTGAGCAGGGCGACACGCAGGCGCAGGGCGACAAGCTGCTGGCCAAGATACTCAAACTGCGCATCTTCAACGACGCCCAGGGCAAGATGAACCACAGCCTGCAAGACATGGACGGCGCGGGCACTGCGGGTGGCCTGCTGATCGTCAGCCAGTTCACGCTGGCGGCAGATACCCGTGGTGGTAACCGACCCGGCTTCACCGATGCGGCGGCGCCGGCCGACGGCAGGCGCCTGTATGAAGGGTTTGTGGAGGCGGCGCGGCGGGTGCACGCCGTTGTGCAAACCGGCATTTTCGCCACCAACATGGAGGTGAGCCTGGTCAACGACGGCCCCGTGACCATTCCTTTGCGGATCGCGCCTCTGGCGCCTATTGTGTGAATTCGCTATATTTTCTATAGCTACATAACCATATAATACGAGGGCTAGCGGGCGATTTTACCTAAGACCGCATGAAATGGTCATGGCCACCCTATATTACAAACCCAGCCGCAATTTCACTGCGCACCCTCTACGCACCATCCATGGCAAGAATCCAATTTGAGTTACCCGCAGCCTTTGTGTTTTCTACGGATATGCAGATCTACATCAGCCACGTCAACCAGGGCGGTCATTTGGACAATGCCCAACTGTTGACGCTGGTGTCCGAGGCGCGGGTGCGATTTTTCAAATGGCTGGGGTATCGGGAATCCAACATTGAAGGCCACGCGGTCCTCGTGGGGGATATGGTGGCGCAGTACAAGTCTGAAGGCTTTCACGGCGAAAACATGCGTGTGGAAATGACGCCTGCAGATGCCAACAAGTACGGCTTTGACATCGTCTTTCGGATGACGGAAACGACCCTTGGCAGAGAGGTTGCGCGTGGCAAAGTGGGTGTCGTGTTTGTGGACAAACTGACGCGCAAGGTCGCCCCGATTCCGACGCCTCTGAAAACCAAACTCTTTACTCCGCACTAGTCTCTGGCTAGGCCGGAATCAAAGAACCTTGCTCTCCATCGTCCCAGGTTTGCAACACACCATGCGTCACAGGCGAATGCCAGACCGCATCAACCCAGCCACGCAGGCTATTGACAAAAGCCACTGCCTGCACGCGTTGCAAATCGTCCAACTGCACACGGGACTCCACCACACGCCCTTGCGCCAACCAATGCGCACGTCCCACTCCCGGTAGCAAGCCGCAGTCGGCGGCGGGGGTGACCCAACGACCGTCCAGCAGCAGTACGATACTTCCCCGCGTGCATTCGGTCACTTCCCCTTGCGTATTCCATAGCACGGTGTCAAAAACGCTGGCATCCGTCGGGGAAAATGCATCGTAATGTGCGCGACGCGTGGTCTTGTGGCGCACAAATTCACCTTTCGATTGCAGTAGTGGGCGGGTCGCCAGTTGTAAGCGAACAGGGGCTGTGGTGGCTGTCAATGCGTATGCTTCGCCCCGCAATGTGCCGTTTACCTCCAGCAGCAGGCGGACCCGCCAGGCTCCTTCGGGGTGCTTTGCGCACAGGGCCGCCAAGACCTTTCGCGCCGTGTGTGGCTGCCATACAAAACCGAAATGTGCGGCAGTGGTTGCTAAGCGCGCCAGGTGCGCATTGGCATGTTGCAACACACCGTCTTGCAGCGCCAGTGTTTCCAATAGTTCAAAGGACTGGCTGGCCCTGCTTAGATAGGCCTGCTTATAACGCCATTCCTGCCATTCGCCAACCGCTTCGGCGTCAGACGTGATAGCGCTGCCCGTGCCCGTGCGTACGCGATTCCCTTGCGCCAGTACGGTGCGGATCGGCACGTTGAAGGTAGCGCGTCCGCCCGGGCGCACCACACCCACCGCACCGCAGTAGACGGAACGGTCGGAGTTCTCCACTTCGCGGATCAAACGCATGGCTTGCACCTTGGGGGCACCGGTGAC
>JBDTAG010000419.1:0-6398 GCA_039924745.1 Rhodoferax sp. | reverse complement strand
CCCGCTGGGTGCTGCAAACGGCTCAGGGGACTAGCCCTGCGTTGCGAGAAATGCAGGTAAAAGGCAACTTGGCGCCGACCGGTGTGGACCAAAGTTTGGCGGCCACCCTGGTGTTTGAGAACGATGTTGTTTCGCAGTTTGTGTGTGGTTTTGATAGCCAGTCAGACAACGCCCTGCGCATCATCGGTGAAAAGGGGTGGATCTGTGTGCCACGGAATTTCTGGGAAGCCATTGAGGTTGTCCTTCAAGTGGCGGACGCGCCGCAGCTCGCGGTAAAGACACCGTTCGCCATAAATGGGTTTGAAGGTGAAATCATCGAAGCCATGCGTTGTGTTCGCGCAGGCTTGGTGGAGTGCCCACGGATGCGCCATACCGAGACGCTGGCTACCTTGGGTTGGATGGATACCATGCGTTCCAAAATGGGCGTACGCTATCCTTTCGAGGACTAAGGGGAGGTTAAAACATTTGAAGTATTGTGACTATTTCATATTTCCATTATTATCGAATAATGGAAGAAAAAAATATCGTTCAATCGCTTGCTGCCTTAGCCCAGCCCATGCGCCTGCGCATCTTCCGCATGCTGGTTGTGGCTGGTCACGCAGGTCAAACACCCACCCAACTCGCAGAACAGTTGGACGTCGCTGGCGCCACGCTGTCTTTCCACCTGAAGGAGTTGGCGCATGCTCAACTCATTGACCACGAGCGTGATGGTCGGAACCTGATTTACCGCGCCAACTTTGAGCAGATGAATGGCCTATTGGCCTATCTGACGCAGCACTGTTGTTCGGGCGATCCATGCGCTGTCATCGAGCCCAACTGTGCCAAACGCTAGACCCATGACAAGCCTACCTCGCAAATTGGGCAAAGTGCTCCTCAGTGAGTTTCTGGGGACCGCCATCCTACTGAGTACCGTTATCGGGTCGGGCATCATGGCCGAGCGTTTAAGTGCCGGAAACGTAGGCCTTACCTTGCTGGCAAACACGCTGGCAACGGTGTTGATCTTGTACGTTTTGATCGAAGTTTTCGGACCAGAAAGTGGTGCCTATTTCAATCCGATCGTGTCGATTGTCATGGCGTTTCGTGGCCAGTTGGTGAATAACGGCTCCGCTACATTGGCAGTGCTTTTCGTCGTAGCGCAACTCGGTGGAGCCTTAGTGGGGGCAGGACTGGCCAATGCCATGTTCGACCTGAACATCATCCAAGTGAGTACCAAGTTGCGCACCGGACCTGGCCAATGGTTGGCCGAAGCCGTAGCAACTGCGGGCCTTGTATTTGTCGTGCTGCGCGCGCCACCGGGTAAAGCCAGCGGACTGGTTGCGTGTTACATCGGGGCTGCTTACTGGTTTACAGCCAGTACGTCTTTTGCAAACCCTGCAGCAGTTTTGGGCCGTATGTTCAGCAACAGTTTTGCTGGAATCGCGCCGCACAGTGCCCTACCCTTCGTGGCGGCACAGTGTGTGGGTGGCGCGGTGGGTGGGTTGCTTTCCAGCTACTTTGATCCTACGCCGCTTGCATAGCGATGACTTTTTTTCAAACTTTCACACGACAAACTCACCATGCATATTGTCAAGATTTATCACAATCCGCAATGCGGCACATCACGCAACACCCTGGCCCTGATTCGCAACGCAGGCATAGAACCGCAAATCATCGAATACCTGGCTTCTCCTCCTTCTCGCGATGAGCTCATGTTGCTGGTTGAGCAAATGGGCATTCCTCCGCGTGATTTGCTGCGCCAAAAAGGAACGCCCTACAACACACTAGGTTTGGACGATCCTGCGTTAACCGACCTACAACTGATTGACGCGATAGTAGCCCATCCCGTTCTAATGAACAGACCTATCGTTGTCACGTCCCAAGGCGTCAAACTATGCCGCCCGTCGGAGCTGGTGCTGGACATCCTACCGGTTGCGCAACGTACAGCTTTTACCAAAGAAGACGGAGAGGCCGTCATTGATCACCATGGACAGCGCATACCGCGCTAACACTATGACTATGCCCCACGTTGTCGAAGACCATTTCCATCTGCCCAGCACTGAGGCACTAGGTTCACCACTTCAATCCAACCACTCTCCTCGGATACTCCTGCTTTATGGCTCTGTACGCGATCGCTCATACAGCCGGCTGTTAACCGAGGAAGCCGCGCGGATCTTGCATCGCCTGGGTGCCGAGACACGAACCTTTGACCCGCATGGTCTGCCGTTACCCGATGACGCCCCTGCTACCCATCCCAAAGTGCAAGAACTACGCGCGCTTGCACAGTGGGCTGAAGGTATGGTTTGGTGCTCGCCCGAACGCCATGGGGCCATGACAGGGATCATGAAAGCACAGATAGATTGGATCCCTTTGGCCGATGGCGCCGTTCGCCCTACACAGGGAAAAACACTGGCGGTAATGCAAGTAAGCGGTGGGTCACAGTCGTTTAACGCAGTGAATCAACTTCGCGTGTTGGGCCGTTGGATGCGGATGATCACGATCCCAAACCAGTCTTCGGTGGCCAAAGCGTTTGCAGAGTTTGATGAGGCTGGACGCATGAAACCCAGTGCATATTACGACCGCGTTGTCGATGTGATGGAAGAGCTCATAAAGTTCACGCTACTGACTCGCGACGTTGCCTCGTACTTGGTTGACCGCTACAGCGAACGCAAAGAATCCGCTGCTGAATTGTCCAAGCGGGTCAACCAGCCTGCTATTTGAGACAGCGTTCTACCCAAACGAACGCGGCACACACCACGAACCGTTTTTAATCCTCGCAGGGAGGACCAGCCGTGCAGTCCAGAAAGCCTTTGCGTTGCTGAACAGCACCAAAAGCGGTGTCATGCACATGATCCGTGGCGCACTGCAAGCTACTGTCATTGCCCGACGCCAACGCCCATGCATTGGATAGTTGTCAATACGCAGGCATTGACCTTCAATGTCTTGCACAAGGATTCCCTTTCAAAGGGTGAGGGAAGCGCACTTAATACATTTGTGCAAATGTAGTATTATAAAGAAAAGTAATCGGTTGCCAAATGCATATAGCCATTTTGAACGCACCCACTCGCCTATTCTTACTGGTGACCGGATCAACTTAAGACCTTGAAGGAATTGCAACATGCCATTTAAAAAGCCGACACTGCTCATAGGCGTGTCCGCACGCATCTACCACCCGAGCGCACCTGTGTTGGATCTGGGTGGTGTGTGGACTAAAACCCTGCACTACCTGGAACAGTCAGTAGCACTTTGGTTAATCAGAGGTGGCGCGCTGCCCGTCATGATCCCGGCGTTTGAATCTGAAAGCCTGGTACGAAGAGAAAACCTGAATTTAATGCACTATGTGGAGTCATTAGACGGCTTGGTTCTGCAAGGAGGGAACGACGTAGCGCCAGAGTCCTATGGCCAAACGCCTCTACGGCCACACTGGCACGGTGATGCCATACGGGATCGGTACGAAATCGAACTGATCCAGGCTTTCGTTAGCGCTGGAAAGCCCGTGTTTGGAATTTGCAGAGGGTTGCAGATTTTGAACGTCGCGTTTGGCGGCACGCTATGGCAAGACTTACCTACGCAATGTCCTGGTGCAGTGCAGCATATCAGTGAAGGGCTCTATGAAACCAACGTTCACCCCCTGGAAATCACACCGGGCGGATGGTTGCATGGTCTGTATCCGGAGCCGTCAACCCACACGGTAAACAGCATTCACCACCAAGGTATCAATGCACTGGCACCGAGCTTCAACATCGAAGCGGTTTGCCCGATTGACGGCAGGATCGAGGCCATAAAACGTCCACAAGGAAGTTTTGTCGCCGGTGTCCAATGGCACCCTGAGTTTGATTCGCCAACTGCAGCCTCAAATTTCGACGATGCCGCCATGCTTGAGAGTTTTCTTCAATCCGCGAGAGAACGACGCATGCAAGAACAACAATAATCAACAGGAGAATCCGATGGAATTTACCAAATCAGCCGCGCTAACCTTTGGACTAGAGTTGGAATTTCAGATCGTTAATTCAAAGACTGGATTGCTATCGCCTTCCAGTCTGGAGATTTGGGAAAAACTTGCCGATCATGAAGACAGTGCGAGATTTTCCTTAGAGGCAACACTCTCAACCATGGAGATCAATTCTTCGGTGCATACGCAGGCACACGCCATGTATACCGAAATACAAACACTGACAGATCACATACAAACCGTAGCTGGTGAGATGGGGCTGAATATCCGTGGCGGAGGCACACAAATGGCGCAGTTCTGGAATGACCGCGTCATGGCACCGACGGAGCGCGCCAGGGAATTGGAGAAGAAATTTGGATTTCTACCGAAACGTTTCTCTACTTATGGAATGCACGTGCATATCGGAATGGCAAACGGCAACGATGCCATGCGGGTTGGAAATTTGTTGCAGTGCCTCTGCCCACTATTTATTGCGATGTCAGCCGCGTCTCCCTTTTTGCAGCTGGCAGATACCGGTTTCGCCGCTGCACGTCCATTGGAAACACTGATGTACCCCAATGGTGGGCCGATGCCGGAGCTGCGCGATTGGGCACACTTTGAAGAAGTTGCGCAGGAACTATTCACCACCGAGCTGGCAAGTTCCTTGAAAGATATCTATTGGGATGTGCGCCCCAAGCCCGAGTTCGGAACCGTGGAAGTTCGCGTATTCGATACGCCGCTCTCCGTGCACAAGGCCGTTGCAATCGCTGCATTCACGCGGGCATGTGCCTCATTGGCTCTTGATGGTCGCCTGTGCGTTTCGCCCAAGGCCCCACCCACAACGGCACAGCGTGTGAGCCGATTCCTCGCCTGCCGCGACGGTATGGACGCAACGCTGTTCAATCCATTCGCAGGCGAATGGATGCCGGCCCGCATTTGGTTGGAACAACTTCTGTCAGCCATCCAGCAACAACCCACCTACGCAATCGATGCGGACCATCTGGATTCTTTGAACGAGACTGTGCTTGGCGTACAAGATTACGAGACCATGCGCAAAGCGTGGGAAGACATACAGGCACTCAATCCGAACCCCAAGGACATCGATTGGAGTCTTCCAAGGTATGCATCTGATCTCAGCAAATTGTTGAATTGAGCGATGAAAAAAGCTCCGCTAAGTGGGCAAATCAACTGGCTATACTGAAACGGCCATGCAGCAAAAAGGAGTGGACATGCGCTTGCGTCTATTGGTTGTTTTAGGTTTCGTTGCACTGCTAACGGTATTTGTAGTGTCCAACTGGTCAGTGTTTGCTGCCCCTTCAGTTTTAAGTCTTGGTCTCTTTAGTTTTGAAGCGCCACTGGGTCTGGCAATGCTAGGGCTGGTCGTCGTCATCACCCTTGCTTTCGCGGTGTATATGGCCATTTGGCAAGGCAAAATTCTGATGCAAGAACGCCATCAAGCCAAGCAACTTCAAACCCAACGCACCTTGGCGGATACGGCAGAGGCATCCCGATTCGTCGAGCTGGGCAAGTCCCTGCATACGGAATTTGAACAGTTATCAGCCCGTCTCCATCAGGCCGAAACTGCTTTAACCCAACACATGCAGGACAACACCAACTCACTCGCGGCCATGCTGGGTGAAATCGACGACCGCAAGCGGCGCACTTAGAGTTGCGCGAGGGGTGTCTTCGCGGCTTGCTCGTCGGTATTGAGAAGCACGAGAAGCTGATTCAAGTCGCGCTCCAGACGCAACAGAGTTTTGGCGTCCAACTCTGACAGCGCTTTTGGCAAAACACCCGCAAAAGGGCCTGGTACTTTTTTGAGTAGCGCTCGTCCTGCGGGCAGAACATACAACTGCACCGCGCGTTTGTCAGGTCCCTTCTTCTCTACCTTGACTACTTCAAGCTTCAGAAGTCCTTTCACAAGATTGCTAGCCGTCGTTTGATGGATGTCCATCGCCATTGCCAAATCATTCATACCAATGCCGGGCTGGGCTTTTATGGTACTCAATGCCCAGACCTGCGCACCGCCAATCCCGGCGTGTTTTTCCACTTGCTGGAAGTGTGTCTTTACGGCATTGAATACTGACCTGAAATGACGCAAGACACGTGACGCCGATTCCGCTACTTTGGGATCAGTAGCGACGTCCTCCGATGTGACTTGGAGTGATTTTTTTGACGCTTGCATAGTGGCTTTTTTCAACTGCAATCGATTGGGTTTAAATCCTGGCTTTCGGCATTATTGCCCAAGGTAGGTCTGCTCTTTCATTAACTTTCCATTGGATCAGGTTCGCTCGTGCGGTGCTACATATTTCATGCATTCGCAGTTGTATATTTGAACAAATGTTCTCACTCTCTATACAATTGAGAGATGCATAGACACCCAGACGTCATATCTTCGTTTCAAACTGAGTTGTATGACTGGCGTCTTTGGACTACCAGAGTGGTGGCGCTGAGTGCCGGGGTCGCATCGAGCAGATCGAACAGTGCCGAC
>JBDTAG010000418.1:0-9510 GCA_039924745.1 Rhodoferax sp. | reverse complement strand
AGATGTCGAGTTTTTAGGCTCGGATGTGTCTTTCTTGGGCTTCTTCGCCATTTTTTCTTTGCGCTGATCACCTTTAGCCATATGTCCTCCAAAGTCAACCCCGACATGGGGTTCGATGGCGCGATATTACGGCAGAAATGGCCTGATCTGATGCAAGCGTGTTCTTGTTGTAGTCGACGCTTGCGTCTACCATGCTGTTACTCCTCACAACCCATCACCAACGCATGGCAAAAGACTTGAAACCTAGCGCCCAGTGGCAAGAAATCGTGGCACCGGACGAAGCGGATCGCTTCGCACTTTATGGCCAGCAGTTTGCAGCTATCCAGGCCAAAAAATCCAAAAAATACGGCAATGGCCGTGCCCTGCACCGCAAGCAGGTGACTGCGGCAAAGGGCACGCTCGACGTGTTGCCGGATTTGCCAGACTTTGCCCGGCAAGGCTTGTTTGCCAAGCCAGGCACGTTTGAGACGCTGGTGCGCTTGTCCAATGGCGGCATGGACAAGGCTGCGGACCACAAGCCCGATATCCGCGGCTTCTCCATGCGGGTTTTAGGTGTTAAAGGCGATTCGGCGTTGGGCAATGGGCCTGCCGTCAGCCAGGACTTCGCGTTGATTAACCACGAGGTGTTTGCGTTTGCGAGCGCAGATGAGTTTGTGCAGTTTGTGGTGGCTGCATCAAAGGGTGGTGTCGTGCTGCTCAAACATCTGTTTAAGCGTTATGGCGTGTTCGGTGCGCCGGGGCAATTGTTATCCATGGTCAAGACCATAGGCAAGAAATTTAGCGGCTTTGCGACTGAGCCGGTTTTCAGCGCGGCGCCTATTGCTAACGGGCCATTCGCAGTGCGTGTGAGACTGGTCCCTGCGGCTGTCAACGGACCCGCCAACGCGGGAGCCAAGCAAGATTGGAATGCCGATTTCAGTGCCAAGTTGCGTGAAAAAAATCTGCAGTGGGATCTGCAGTTGCAGCCCTTTATTGACGCCAAGCGCACCCCTATTGAAGACGCCTCCATCAACTGGCCCAGCCCCTACACCACGGTGGCACGGTTGACACTGCCCAAGCAAGACTGCGATTCATCCAAAGGCCAGGCCTTAGCCAAGCAAGTCGAATCGTCGATCTTCGACCCGTGGCAAGCATTGGCCGCGCACCGCCCATTGGGCGACGTCATGCGTGCGCGCAAAGCGGTTTATTTTGTGAGCCAGAAGGCGCGGGGCGCTATCTAACTGGCACGCACTTGACATCGCTCAATCTGGACGGGTGATTGCAATCGCACTATGCTGTGGTGTTCAATAGATTCTCTTAAGAAGGCGTTCATATGTTCAAACAAATAGTCATTGCAACCGATGGTTCCCTCGCTTCCGAACACGCGGCGCAATTGGCGGTGGGCTTGGCCCGCACGCACAATGCAAAACTGATGGCGGTGTACGTGGTCGACCCCTATCCGTTTCTGGGCGTCGGTGAAATTAATCCCATGGGGTTTCAGTCTTACATGGCCGCTGCGCAGGCGCAGGCATCGGTAGCCCATGCCTATGTAGAGCAGATTTGCAAGCAAGGCGTGCCTGTGCCGTTAGAGGTACGCTTGGTGGAAGAAGTGGGTGCTGCAAATGGCATTGTGCAAACCGCTGAAGCGATAGGCGCCGATTTGATTGTGTTGGGCTCGCACGGGCGCAGTGGCATTTCACGCCTGATGTTGGGCAGCGTTTCCAACAAGGTTGTCGCAGAGTCCAAGGTACCGGTGCTGGTGACCCGTTAAAACGGATTCAGCGGTCCACCGCGTGCACGCGTCTTGAAATAGCTGGTTTGGCGCCCAGCTAGGGTGTCTGACAACGTATGGACTGGAGCGTGCGCCGTGGCTTTTATTGTGTTGTGCGGCCTGGCTTTGCTCCTGGTCGCGGGTTTGATCGGCCAACCCTATTGGCTTCGATACCGCCGCAGCCGGGTGCGCGCAGTTGTGTTTCCAGCAGCATGGCGCAAATTCTTGCAACGGCGCGTGCCTTTGGTGAGCCGTATGCCTGCACATTTGCAAATGCAGCTCAAGAAAAACATGCAGGTTTTTATTGCCGAAAAGTCATTTCTCGGCTGCGCAGGCCTGCACGTCACCGAAGAAATGCGGGTCGTCATTGCAGCCCAAGCTTGCATGTTGATTCTGAACCGCGCTACGGATTATTTCGCCAATGTGCGTCAGGTGCTGGTCTACCCAGGTGCTTTTTTGGTCAACCGTACTGCCATGGACTTTGCCGGCGTGCAGCAGGAAAATCGCCATGCGCTAGCCGGTGAATCGTGGTCACAGGGGCAGGTGATTCTGTCCTGGCAAGACACCGTCGAAGGTGCTGCCGTGCCAGACGATGGCCGCAACGTAGTGATTCACGAATTCGCACACCAGTTGGACCAAGAGAACGGTGCGGCCCGTGGCGCACCGCCGCCCACTTTGGGTGATACGCAGTACAGCGCACGACGTTGGTCTCAGGTGTTTCACGCCGCGTATGCACACTTGCAATCCGAAGTGCAAAGCGGCGTGCAAGGCCTGATCAACCACTACGGCGCACAAAATCCGGCTGAATTTTTTGCGGTGGTGTCCGAAGTTTTTTTTGAGCAACCCAGTGCTTTGTTGATGCAGTACCCGGCGTTATATGCGGAGCTCAGTGGCTACTACAAGGTAGACCCCGCGACTTGGTAGCGGCTGTCGTTTAGTACAGGCCGCGTACCCGGGCCTGCAATCGGCTGAGGCCCAACAATGCATCGGTAAACGGAGTAGCCACGCCGGTCAAGCTGCCCAGCTCCTTCACCACCGTGACCAAAGCGTCAAGCTCTACTGCTTTGCCCGCTTCAACGTCCTGCAGCATCGATGTCTTGAACGCGCCGAGCTTGCGGGTGACTTGGTGCCGATCCGACGGTTGCTGGTCGATCGGGATGCCAATGCGGTTGCCGATCTCTTTTGCCTCCAGCATGACCGTAGAGACGAAATTACGCACCAGTTCGTCGTCCATTATCAAATCTGTTGTGGCGCCAGTCAGTGCGCTAATGGGGTTAACGGTCATGTTGCCCCATAGTTTGTACCAAATGTCTTTCTGCACCTGAGGGGACACACTGGCAGCAAAACCAGCCTGTGTCAGCAGGGCGGCCAGTGCCTGCACGCGCTCGCTCACCACACCAGACGGTTCACCCAGTATCAGCCCGTTGCCGAAATGGTGGTGAATGACGCCCGGCGCGTCGACTGAGCAACTGGCATGAACTACGCAACCGATGACCTGGGCACAGGGAATGGCAGCCGCAATCTGGCCACCGGCATCTATGGCCTGCAGTTGTGTGCCTGCCAATGTGCCGCCAAAGCCTTCAAAGAACCACCATGGCACGCCGTTCATGGCGGTGAGCACCACAGTATTCGCCCCTATCAGTGGACCGATCTGGCGCACCACGTCTTTCAGCGCTGGGGCTTTTACCGCCACCACGACCAGATCCTGTATGCCAAAATCTGCGGCGTTTGCACTGGCCTTTACGGTGTGTTGCTCGGACCCCAGCTGCAGGCCTTGACTTTGTAGTGCTGCCAAGGTGGCGCCACGTGCAAAGACGCTGACTTCACAACCGGCCCGGGCCAAGCCAGCGCCGATCCAGCCGCCAATGGCGCCACAGCCGACAATGCAAATTTTAGTGAATGTGGGTGTCATGCAGTCCTCATTGGCAGGTGAATGGCGTTCATAGTTTGACTTTCGAGGGATAGGGTAGGTGCTGCATTTTGGCAGCGATAGCGGTCGTGGTCATTTGCTGGGCAGTGTGCGAATGTCCAGCGCTGGCGCGGTCTTTACAACTTCTAAACATAGTTATCCACAAATCGCTCCACAGAAAGCGGGGGTAACTTGGGTGTTTTGAATGCTGCAATGCGGTAAAACGGAATCCTACAATTTTTGCTATCGCTTGAGTTTCTGCCATTGGTAAATATGCCCATATTCATTTCGGGTTTACCCTGAAATTGAGCCAGCGCAGGGCGTTTGCATCTGAAAGCAAGCCGATGGACAGCGGTAAAAGAGAAGCGATGTTATCCACAGCGGCAGGGTAGTCAGCAAACAGTAAGAATTGATACCGATGGCGCGTTGAAGCGCAAGTCAGGCCGCTGGGCTGTCGCAAGCGCATTGCGACAGACTCCATATGAAAAACTAAGCTCTAGCCCTCGTGGGATATGGGCATGCCACTATGAAATTGATAGTAAATTTTTAAAAAGACGATCCCGGCTGGCTCAAGAACGTAAGTTCTTCGGCGGTGGATGTCCGCCCTATTGCAGCATTGCGGTGCGGGTAGCGGCCAAACTGGTCAATGATGGCTTTGTGGCGGTGTTCAAATGCCAAAGAGCCTTCCATGCCGATTTGTGAGAATAAGGCAACTGCCTGCACATGGATCAGTCGCGATTCGCTGTGCATATAGGGCATGTACGCAAAAGTGCGTTGCCCCGCGTCAAGTACATAGTCTTGCCCACTGGCCACCAGCTCTTGTGCCAAAACAAGTGCTTGGGCGTCTTGCGCAAATGCCGCAACGGTCCCACGGTGGATATTGCGCGAAAACTGGTCCAGCACGATGATTTCCGCCAAACGCCCCTGCGGTGTAGTGCGCCATTTGAATAGCTCGCCTCTGGAGGCTGCCTGCAAAACTGGCCCAAAGCGGTCACGCATTTGGGAATCCAAGGCGTTGTCCTTTGCAAAGCGTTGTTGGTTGTTAAGCTCTCCAAACCAGAAGTCCAGTATTTCTTGTGATCGCATGCTCGCTCCGTGCTGCTTTTTTCTTTGCTTAGTCTACCCAGAGTCGGATTGATCACCCAGACGTCAACGGTTACACCATTTGGGGCGTTGTCAGAGCTAGACACAGCGCAGATTCGGTGCCCAAGGTTCCAAAAGTTCCTTGGTATACTGATTTTTGACAGCCCCTTCGCTCGGACAGTCACTGTGTTTTTAGAAGTTATCCCCTTTCACATTTTGGAGTCTCATATGAATAAAGTTCTCATCGCCCTGTTCGCTAGTCTGGTTGCTGTTGGTGCTTTCGCTGCTGATGGCGCAACAAAGACACGCGCTGAAGTAAAAGCTGAAGCCAAGGCTGCCAACAAGGCGGGTGATACTGCTGGCGGAGAAGCCAATGCAATGGCTGCTTCTGCTGAAGCCAAGTTGACTAAAGAAGAAATGGCCGCTGTGCGCGCCAGTGTCAAGGCAGAAGCCAAAAAGGCCAACAAAAAGGGTGGCACTGCTGGCGGAGAAGCCAATGAAATGATTACTTCTGCCGAAGGCAAGTTGTCCAAAGAAGAAATGGTTGCTTTGCGCGCTAAGGTCAAGGCTGAAGCCAAGGTAGCCGTCAAAAAGGGCACCGTCAAGATGGGTGAGCAATAATTCAATTGCTTCTCGCTGCAAGGCGAGACGATCGGTTGAAATAGAAAAGGGCCCTTTTGGGCCCTTTTTGCATTTTAGAGTTGTTCCTCAGGAACGAGCGGGCTCAAGACCCAGGCTTTAAAGCGCAGCCACGGAGACGTATCTGGTTCGGTCGTCAAAACCATTTCCTTGTCATCATCCATACCGATCCATTCAATGCCAGAACCGTTTTTGGCAAGACGCAGTTTGTAGGCGCTTTGCAAACGGTCAATATCTATCACCCTAATGATTTCGCGCGCGACTTCGGGGCTTTCGATAACGGCGCCAAACTCAGTATTGACAGTTGCAGAACGCGGGTCCAGGTTCATTGAACCAATAAACGACGTCTTGCGATCGATGACAAACAGTTTGGCGTGCAGTCTGCCCAAGGAGGAGCCAAACAGAAAGGGCCGCTTGTTGTACTTCACCCGTGTGCTGCTGAGCTCATACAGATCAATACCTTCTGCCAACATCTGTTCACGGTAGCGGCTGTAGCCAGTGTGCACGATGGGCTCGTCGGTTGACCCCAGTGAATTGGTGAGCACAGTTACTTTGACTCCTCGGTCGCGCAGCTTTTTGAGAAACGCCATGCCTTTCACTCCAGGCACAAAGTAGGGTGAGGATGCAACCACTTCGTGCTTGGCTTGGGCCACTGCTTCCAGAACGTTATAGGTCACACTGGTTTCCAGCAGGTCGCTGCCAGCAGAACTTTCAAACGGTTTATCGGGGTGGTCTGCAAACACGTAGGCCGTTCCCCAGTTCAAACCCAAGCGACCGGTCGCTAAATCGTCCGAAATGGGCGCGTAGCCTAGTACATCTGTCGTTGCCAGTGGCTTTGGCGCAGGCGTCTTGGCGGGTCCCGTTTCCTTTTCGAAGTACGCTAAAAGCTCACTTTTGCTCCACGGGTTCTTGGCGATGGATTTCAGTGGATAGACCGCGCGGCTATTCCAGTACCGATCGAAAAGTGCGCCCATCGCCGGCAAGACGTCGCCCACCACAAATGCATCCAAATCAATAAAATTCTCCGAGGGGCCTCGAAGGTAGTACTCATTGGCTACGTTGCGTCCCCCTATAACGGCCATTGCACCGTCTGCTATGAACATCTTGTTGTGCATGCGGTGGTTGACACGTGAAAGGTCGCCCAGTGATGCGAGGAAGCGCCCGGTCTGCCCCTCTTGGCGTGCGCAGCAGAAAGGGTTGAACAGCCGTACCTCGACGTTTTTGGTTGCTGCGAAAGCCAAGAACAAAGGATCTTGCCCACCGGTGTAAAGGTCGTCAATCAGCAGCCGCACACGAACCCCGCGGTTGGCTGCATCGCGTAAGGCCCGTAAAAACCAACGGCCTGTTTCATCGTTCGCTAGCTGGTAGTACTGAACGTCCAGCGATGCTTCGGCACGTTGCGCCAATTGCACACGGGTATCCAAGGAAAACGTGCCTAATGGCATCAGTCGAAAGCCCGATAGGCCTTTCTCTGGCTGCGAATTGTGCGCGATGCGCCCCAATGTGGTCTTGGTCGATGCCTCGATGGACTCACTGGCAATTGCTTTGCGGTCGATGTTGGGCAGGGCCACGGCGCAACCTCCGAGTAGGGCACCCAAGGTCAATAGGCATAGCAAAGCACAAAAAATGCGCAGTCCGCTATACTTATTTTGTAATGTTTGAGAAGTGAGGTTGCTAGATGAGTGCATGGTCAAAGGTGGTTGCGGCAATAGCTTTGACGGCTAGCAACGTCTGCGTTCACGCGGCACTGGATGTGGGCGAGTCTGCGCCGAAGTTTACGACACAAGCGGCAATCGCGGGAAATGTCATCAAATACTCTCTTGCCGACGAGCTCAAAAAGGGTCCGGTCGTTTTGTATTTCTTCCCGTTGGCGTTTTCCGAAGGTTGCTCGATTGAGGCGCACGACTTCGCAGAAGCCATTGACGGATACGCTGCTTTGGGTGCGACCGTAATAGGTGTTTCGCGCGACGATATCGACACACAGAAAAAATTCTCGGTATCCGAATGCCGTGGTAAGTTTGCGGTGGCATCGGATGCAGACCAAAGCATCATGAAGTCGTATGATGCCGTGCTGTTCTTCCGCAGCGATTACGCCAATCGTGTGTCCTTTGTGATTTCACCCGCTGGCAAAATTATTTACCAATACAACAGCCTCAACCCTGCCAAGCACGTCGCCAACACGATGGCGGCTTTGAAGTCTTGGCACGATTTTGGTGTAGTTAAGTGATCTAACTCACTGCAGTGTGGTTGGGTACCGCTGGCCTACCCACTGTTCGAACTGCTGGCACATGGCTTGGTCGGACTGGCGGTTGTCGGCAATCAGCTCGTCACCATGCACGATGCGTATGGTGGCATCCAGATCAACATTGGGTGCAGGCGGATAGCTTCGCACGTTTGCCTCTGCCATTTTGGTCTGTGCTTCTGCCCACGCTTCATCCACCGTTTGGTTGCAACTATCGGCCAGATATTTGGCGTTGAAAGGTTCACCCGTCAGACTCAACAGCGTGTCATTGTGGCTGATGCTATTGCCTCGCGCCCAGTAGTGCTCAGACAGGGCAGGTCCAATGGCGGGGTTGTCGGTCAAGTAGCCGTAGGTACGCTCAAAGTAGGCACGCGTTTGGTAGACCGCCATGTTGGCCAGCAAATAGCCATGGTAGGCGGCTGCCGATTCCTGGTTCAATAGATGCGGAATGGCCAGCAGTGGCCTAGGTCCCACTGCAACACCGAGGATGCGCAGTTCGGTCGCGCGTGCCAATGCCAACACCGTATCCGGTGTCAGCTCTTCATCGCTCAAGCGGTAGAGTGCGCGCTCGAAATACGGTACGACTAACGTGCTGCGTTCGGAAAATGCCGCAAACGGCTGCATGGTCTTGATGCGGGCGTGGATCAGTTCGTCTGGCACTGGATCGCCCTTGGCGTTGTGCGCGTAACGCTTGAGCCAGTCTGCGTCATCCAGCAGGCTGTCGCAAAACATGGATTGCGTTTCGGCATAGGCCATGGACGTGGGTGCAAATTCTTGCGAGAAGCAGGGCGAGTTTTGCGTCACATTGGCAAAGTGCGCCGCGTGACCACCTTCGTGGAACAAGGTGTTGATGGCGCGTGCTCCGCTGCCGATCTGGTCAGGCTTGGCGCCCGCAGTGAAGTTAATTTGCCCGGCAACCCAGTGGTTCTGCGCATCGAAAAAGGGCGGTATGGGGCCGTGGCAAAAACCGTTTTGGTACTTACCCTTGCGTTCCAACAAGTCCAGTTGCATGGTGGCTCCGCGGTAGGCTATGCCCAGGCGACGAAAGCTTTGTAACCAACGTTCTAACCCTTTGGCAAACGACAGGTAGGGGTCAAACTGGCGCGTGACATCGCCGCTGACCAAAAATCGGAGATTCCATGGCTCCGTGGCAGTTGCACCATGGTTCTTCTGCAGATCATCCAGTGCGCGCTTGTTTGCCGCCCTGGTGCGCTCTTCGAAATCGTCCAGGATGGTGAACAACTGGTCGGCGGACATCTGCTCGTTCTTTAGGACTTTGTAGTCAAAATAGTTGGGAAACCCTTGCGCGCGTGCGAAAGCATTGCGCTTTTTGACAATGTCGAGCCAGCCATTGGCAAGTACCCAGCGCTCCAGTTGCATAAGAGCGTCATGCGAGCTCTTGCGCGCAGCTTCGTCGCGGTTGGTGCCCATGTTGGTGGACAGCATGCTCAGCGTGGCGTCTTCCACCTGGCCGGCCTCGTTGGTGTGCTGCAGCACCAAGTCACGGCGTTTCGTAAACAGGTCTGATTCAAGTTGGATCAACTCGGCCATCATGGTGCGACCGGCGTCATTGTCAATGATGTTGCTCTCGAACAAGGCCAACCAACCAGTTAGTCCATGGCGCAGCGCGGCATCGGATTCGTCAGCGCCCTCCAGACTGGACAGTGCCTTGCGGACGGTGGCAAGGCGGGCCGGGTCGGAAATGAAGTTCTTGTAAGCTTCTTCGGCGCGGGCAAAGCCGGCATCGTCGTTTGAGACGGCCATATAGGTGTCCCAGAACAGGTCTTCTTTGGCTTTGTGGACGGCGAGGTAGTCGGTGTTGAGGGTATCAAACACCGTGCGTGCATTTTGCATTGTTGTCAGTCTCCTTGTGGGGATTCTGATTCT
>JBDTAG010000417.1:0-7074 GCA_039924745.1 Rhodoferax sp. | reverse complement strand
CGTGCCCGCACCGTGCGCGGAGTCGAGGGGAACAGATAGGTGCCTCCCCAGTATTGGGTGGGGGCCTCGCGCCAGTAGCTGCGGTCGGTCAGGTTCTCGACATTCAGGCTCCACACGGTGGACTTGCTCATCCAACGGTTCTGGTAACGCAGGCCAGCATCCAGTTGCCAAGCCTCCGGCAAGCTAACCGCGCCATCGGCGGTGACCGTCTTGCCATCCTCATGCGTCAACAAGCCGCTGACCGACACGCCCGGCATGGACGTGAACTTGTAATCCGCAAACAGCGACGTCTTGGTCTTGGGCACATTGGTGACCTGTTGGCCCACCAATGCGGGGTCAAGCGCTTCCGTGTACTTAGCGTCAATCATCATGTAGCTGGCCTGCACCGACAGTTGCTTGCCGACCTGCCCCACCATCGTCAACTCCAGACCGCGATGCCGGGCGGTCTTGCCACCCGCAACGCGCAGTGGCACACCACTGGCTGTGGCTTGGTCATCCGAAAACGGCTTGCTGATGTTGAAAGCCGCAGCGGTCAGCAGCAGGCGCGGGTGGGCTTGCCATTTCAGACCCAACTCAGTTTGCTCGCTCATGAGCGCTGGCAACACCTCACCCGCATTGACAAATTTTTCAGCGCGGTTCGGCACTGCTTCAAGTTCGACGCCCTGGCCCCACGAGGCATACCACAGGGTACTGGGCACGGGCGACCACGACAGGCCCGCCCAAGGAGTCGTCACGGTTTGGTCGATGGCAATGGCGCGCGAGCCATCGGTCTGCTCGCTGTTGCGTTTCAGCCATGACGTGCGAAAGCCCAAAAAGCTGCGCATATTGCTGCCCAGTTCGCTGATCAGTGACCCATAAATATCGACCGCACGTTCACGGCTATTGGTGTTGAGGTCGTTGGCCGCGCCGTCGGCTGGCAGTGCGATAGGGGTGTTGATATTGGTCGTGCCCACCAAGTTGTAGGCCTGTGTAGGCGCAAGATCAGTGCGCGCTTGGCGGCCACTGACCCCCATGGTCAATTGGTGCACCACGCCGCCCGCCATCACCTTGCCACGCATATTGGCGTCCCACGCCCAGGTGCTGCGCTCTTCGTTCTCGCTGCGGTAGTCGTAAATGTCTACGTCGCCATTGCCACACAGGCCGGGGGAAACGTAGTTGGGACTGCTACTACAGCCATCCGGGAAAGCCAACCGATCTTGCACCACGGTGCGCTGTGTGCTCACGCCAAAATGCGACGCCCAGTAGGCCGTGATCTGGTGGTCAATGGCGATCTGGGCATTGGTGCTGGTGGATTCAAAGGGCTGCGACCAGCTTTGGTTGTTGAGGTTAAGGCGCGAATAAATGCTGGGCGGCAGTGCGTCGCCCACGCCATCGCCGTTGGTATCCAGCAGGCCCAGGCCGGGGACCGAGGGTTGCTTCTTGTGGTGGTATTCCATGTCCACCGACAACTTGGTTTGGTTGGAAATAGGGGTGGCCAGCGCCATGCTGGCGAACTGGCGTTTGCCGTCGTCGTGGTCGAACACCGAACGCAAGTCTTCGGCAGCCAAGTTGATGCGCACGCCGGTCGTGCCCCAATGGGTGTTGTGGTCCATGTGCACCTTGCTACCGCCATTTTCGTCAGCGCCAATCAGCGCTGTGGTGAAGTTGCCAGGCTGCGGCGTCTTGGTCACGTAGTTGACGAGGCCACCCGGTGCAGATACACCGGCCTGCATGCCAGCAACACCTTTTAACACCTCGATGCGCTCTTTGTTTTCCAGTGCAACGGGGGCGTAGTTGGACACGGGCAAACCATTGCGCAAGTAGTTGTTGCCTTGGTCCAGCAAAAACCCGCGTACCGACAGGCTTTCGATATACCCAGTGGTGTTGTAACTGTCAGCCAGCGACGCATCCAATTTGATGGCCTGCGACAGACTGCTGGAGGCCGTAGCCGCCAACAGATCGGCGCCCAACACCGTAATACTTTGTGGAGACTGCAGCACCGAAAAGCCCAGACCACCTACGTCGGTGCGGTCGATGTCCAGCACGGGTGCGGATTTGCCCATGACCGTGACGCCCTGCAAGTTTTGAACTTGTTGCGCCCAGACGGGTGATGCAAACAATACGGCCAACGCGGCGGCACCTGGGGAAAGCTTCAAATTCAGACGGAGTGCCATCGCATAACCTTTTCGTTCGATGGCAGGGAGGCGACATAGTCAGCAAGCCACGGCGCTCCATGGACGGAGCAAGTGGCTTGTCACACGCTTCCCTGCGCAAGTATTATCTTGATCAAGTTCCAGGGTGTTATCTCAGCCGGCCGCCTCACGACAACCAGCACCCCTAGCGTTTACAGGCTGGCAGTAGCTGCTGGCCTGTTGGGTGGATTGTAAGCGGCCACGTTTTCCGCTCTTCATGTGCGGTCGATCTTCCATTCCAGCGCTACCGATGTGGTGGTCTTCACCACGCCATCGAAATTGCCCATTTCATCCAGCAAAGTGTTCATGCGCAATGCGGACTCGGCGCGCAGCAGCACCACGTAGTCAAACTCGCCACTCACCGCACACAGTTGACGGACCTCGGGCATGCGGGAGATCTGGCGCACCACCTCGCGGCCCGCCTTGGGCTGCACCGTAATGCCGATGAAAGCTTGCAAGCCTTGGTCGCGCACATCTTGGCCCAGGCGCACGGTATAGCCCGCGATGACGCCTTCTCGTTCCATGCGGCTTAGGCGCGCCAGCACCGTGGTGCGCGCAGTACCCAGCTTGCGGGCCAGGTCGGCGGTAGAGGCGCGTGCATTGGCCTGTAGCAGGGCTAACAAGTCTCGGTCAAGTTGGTCACTCATGGTGGGATTGAAGTCATAGTGACCGAATAATATGACGATTCGTCTATAACAACAATCATTACGTCATATTGTCTATTTATTTCGTCCGACTCCAGACCTAGACTTCTCCTAGCAAAATTTATAACCAGGAGATTTCCATGCGTGTTGTTCTGATGGGTGCGGGCCACATTGGCCAAACTATTGCCACTTTGTTGTCGGGTTCTGGTGACTACCATGTCAAGGTCGTGGACCGCAGCGAAGAGGCTCTCAAAAAGCTGCGCCATCTGCCGTTGGAAGTCGCGCAAATTGACACGTCCGACGCCACCGCCCTGCGCGCCGCGCTCAAGGGGTACGACGCCGTCGTCAACGCCCTGCCCTACCACCTGGCCACCATGGCTGCGATGCAGGCTTTGGAAGCGGGTTGCCATTACTTTGACCTGACCGAAGACGTAGCAGCCACCCGCGAGATCATGCGCATGGCCGAAGGCGCCAAGACCGCCTTCATGCCGCAGTGCGGCCTGGCACCCGGCTTCATTGGCATCGTGGCCCACCACCTGAGCAAGAAGTTCAGCAAGCTGCACGAGGTCAAGATGCGCGTGGGTGCTTTGCCTGCCTTTCCCACCAACTCGCTGAAATACAACCTGACCTGGAGCGTGGACGGTCTGATCAATGAATACTGCCACCCTTGCGAAGCCATTCGCGATGGCGAAATCATTGAAGTGTTGCCGCTCGAAGGCATGGAACACTTCTCGCTGGACGGTACCGAATACGAAGCCTTCAACACCTCGGGCGGCCTGGGCACGTTGTGCGAAACGCTCAAGGGCAAGGTCGCAACTTTGGACTACAAAACGGTCCGCTACCCCGGCCATTGCGACATCATGAAGATGCTGTTGCAGGAGTTGGGCATGAAGTCTGACCAGGAGACGCTCAAAGACATCTTGCGCCGCTCCATCCCGCTGACCATGCAGGACGTGGTGCTGGTGTTTGTAACTGTCAGCGGCGAGCGCGACGGCCAACTGGTGCAAGAGGTATTCGCCCGCAAGATTTTTGCCGACCGCGATGAAAAAGCACCGTTGAGCGCCATCCAGATCACCACCGCTGCCGGCATTTGCGCGGCCGTTGATCTATTCCGTGAGGGCAAGCTGCCGCAGTCTGGCTTCATCCGCCAGGAGCAGGTAGAGTTGCCAGCTTTCTTGGCCAACCGGTTTGGCAAGGCGTACCAGCAATCGCGCCAAGTAGAGTCCATCGGTTAAGACCACATCCCACTTGCACGGAGACCCTATGTCACCCACAACCGATTCCATCGCGTCCTTGCTCACGGGCTTGGGCGTGCCTGCTACTGCCTACACGGGCGGTGCGCTGCTCTCCCGCTCACCCATCGACGGCGCCTCCTTGGGCCAGGTACACGAGACCGCGTTGACCGAAGTGGCTGCCACCATCGCCCGCGCGCATGCGGCGCACCTAAGCTGGCGCACGGTGCCAGCTCCACAACGGGGCGAGCTGGTGCGTTTACTGGGTGAAGAGCTGCGCGAACACAAGCAGGCCCTGGGCACGCTGGTGTCGCTGGAAGCGGGCAAAGTCTTGTCCGAAGGCCTGGGCGAAGTGCAGGAGATGATTGACATTTGCGACTTTGCCGTCGGCCTGTCACGCCAGTTGTACGGCCTGACCATCGCGTCGGAGCGCCCTGGCCACCGCATGATGGAAACCTGGCATCCGCTGGGTGTGGTGGGGGTGATTACCGCCTTCAATTTCCCGGTTGCCGTCTGGGCCTGGAACGCTGCGTTGGCCCTGGTCTGCGGCGACACCGTCGTTTGGAAGCCGTCTGAGAAGACACCACTGTGCGCCCTGGGCGTGCAAGCCGTGTTCGAGCGCGCGTGCCAACGTTTTGGCGCAGACCGTACGGCAAATCTCTCGCAATTGGTGATGGGCAAGGCCGATGTCGGCCAAGCGATGGTGGATGATCCAAAGGTGGCATTGCTATCTGCCACCGGCAGCACCCGCATGGGCCAAGCTGTAGGTCCGCGTGTGGCGGCCCGCTTTGGTCGCAGCCTGCTGGAACTGGGTGGCAACAACGCCATCATCGTGGCACCCTCGGCCGATCTGGATATGGCCGTACGCGCCGTGGCGTTTGCCGCTGCAGGTACCGCTGGCCAGCGCTGCACAACTGCGCGGCGCCTGATCGTGCACAAGTCCGTGCACGCCGATTTGGTTGCCAAATTGACCCGCGCATTCGCCAGTTTCAAAATTGGCTCGCCATTGGAAGACGGCACATTGGTCGGGCCGCTGATCGATGGCGCGGCGTTCGACGCCATGCAATCGGCATTGGCACAAGCCAAAACCGAAGGCGGCGTAGTGGCGGGTGGTGAACGCGCCTTGCAAGACCGCTTCCCCAACGCTTTCTATGTGCGCCCTGCCCTGGTGCAAATGCCTGCGCAAACCGATGTGGTGCGGCACGAAACTTTTGTACCCATCTTGTACGTGATGCAGTACAGCGAATTGTCTGAAGCAATTGCGTTGAACAACGATGTTCCGCAAGGTTTGTCGTCGTCCATCTTCACGACCGATGTGCGCGAGGCCGAGCAGTTCATGTCGGCTGCGGGTTCGGACTGCGGCATTGCCAACGTCAACATCGGCACGTCGGGTGCCGAAATTGGCGGTGCGTTTGGTGGCGAAAAACAGACCGGTGGCGGCCGCGAGTCCGGTTCCGACGCCTGGAGGGCCTATATGCGCAGAGCGACCAACACGATCAACTATTCGCGCGAACTGCCGCTGGCCCAGGGCGTCCGGTTTGATCTGAACTGACGCTATGCTTGAAGCCTTCTTGTAAACAAAGGTTTTCATGATGGGCTTCAAGTCACTTTTCCTCTTACCCATCGCAACACTGTTTGCGCTGGTTGGTCATTCCGGCTCTCAGGCTGCGCAGGTCGAGCGCATGAGCCAGGCCGACATCATCAAGCAGTCAGCACCCAGCGACTGGCGTCGCCTGGACCCTGAGAACACCGTGGTCATGGAGATCAGCGGCCAATCGGTCATCATGGAACTGGCGCCGCGCTTTGCCCCCAAGCACGTAGCCAACATCCGCACGCTGACGCGTGAGGGCTACTACACCGGCTCCGCCGTCGTACGTGTGCAAGACAACTACGTCACGCAGTGGGCCGACCCTGCTGACGAAGAAAAAGAGAAAGACAAACTCAAGCCCCTTGGCACGGCCTTGGCGACGTTGCCCGCTGAGTTTTCGATTCCCTTCAAAGGCTTGCCGCTCACCAAATTTACGGACCCCGACGGCTGGGCACCCGTCAGCGGTTTTGTCGATGGCATGCCGGTCGCCGCAGACCCGGGCAAGAACAAAGCTTGGATGGCACACTGCTATGGCGTCGTGGGTGCAGCGCGCGGTACGCAGCCCGACAGTAGCAATGGCACCAGCCTGTACGCTATCAACGGCCAGGCGCCACGGGCGCTGGACCTGAACATCACCGTGGTCGGCCGCATCGTCAAGGGTATGGAGGTACTGTCCTCCATGCCGCGCGGTCCGGGGGCCATGGGTTTTTATGACAAGCCCGAGGCTTACATCCCCATCACCCGCGCGCGCATGCTGGCCGACATTCCTGCGGCCGAGCGGCCCAACATCGAAATCATGCGTACCGACACGGCCACCTGGCGCAATCTGGTCGAGGCCAGCCGCCATGCGATTGGTGGCTGGGCCGTACGCAGCGCGTTGCACAGCAATATCTGCAACCGCAGCGTGCCAACGCGCCCCCTTCCATAAGACACGACCACAATGACAGCATCCACACTGGCGCCGTTGAACGCCGCCTTCAAACGCCTGCACCATTTCAATCACCTGGCCTCCATCGCCAGCTGGGACCAGGCTGCCATGATGCCGACCAAAGGCAACGAGGCGCGCGCGGAGGCCATGGCCGAGCTGCAGGTTCTGATGCACCAGACACTGACCGATCCGACCCTGAAGGCGCAATTCGAAGCTGCTCAACAAGCGGATTTGGCGGAGGTTGACCGAGCCAGTCTGGCGGAAATGCGGCGCGAATGGGCGACAGTCAATCGCCTGCCGCAGGACCTGGTAGAAGCCCAGAGCCTGGCCGGCGCCCGCTGCGAACACGCCTGGCGCACGCAGCGCCAGAAGAACGACTGGCCGGGCTTTTTGGGCAACTTCCGCGAAGTGGTCAAGTTAGCGCGCCAAGAGGCCAAGTTCTTGTCCGATGCCACAGGCAGCACGCCCTATGAAGCCCTGATGGACAAATTTGAGCCCGGTATGACCGAAA
>JBDTAG010000416.1:0-2695 GCA_039924745.1 Rhodoferax sp. | reverse complement strand
CGGCATCGGGCGCGCAGGTCGTGACCGTGGGCCTGCGTCGCCAACTCGCGGTTGGCGCTGCTTCAACGGCAGAGGGTGACTTTTTCAGCATCATCAAGGCGACCGGCGCGCATCTGTTGCCCAATACTGCGGGCTGCCGCACCGCGCGCGAAGCTGTAACGCTGGCCCAAATGGCGCGTGAGCTGTTTGACACCCACTGGATCAAACTCGAAGTGGTGGGCGACGAACACACGCTGCAGCCCGACCCGTTTGAGCTGGTGGATGCGGCGCGCCAACTCGTCAGCGATGGTTTTGAAGTTTTCCCCTACTGCACCGACGACCTGGTCAGCTGCCAGCGCCTGCTGGATGTGGGTTGCAAAATTCTGATGCCGTGGGGCGCGCCGATTGGCTCGGGCCAGGGCTTGGTCAACCCCGGTGCGCTGCGCACGCTGCGCGCTCGCCTGCCCGGTGTGCCCTTGATCGTGGACGCCGGCATTGGCTCGCCGGCCGACGCGGTGCAGGCCATGGAGCTGGGGCTGGACGGCGTGCTGCTCAACACCGCCGTGGCCAAGGCGCTGAACCCGGTTCGCATGGCGCGGGCGTTTGGCTTGGGCATCCGCGCAGGGCGGCTGGCCTATGCGTCTGGCGTGATGGCCAAACAGGACATGGCCGTGGCGTCCACTCCGGTGGTCGGACATCCGATACTGCTATGAAATTAGAAGCTACTCAGGCATATTTCACTAGGGCTAGCGCCCCATTTTCCTTAAATTTTTCTGCCAAAGCGGGTATTGCAAGGCCTATCGTCTGGAGCATCGCCGGGTCCGACAGCGGTGGCGGTGCGGGTCTTCAAGCCGACCTCAAAGCCTTCGCCGCGTTTGGTGTGCACGGCTGCACCGCAGTGGCCGCCATCACGGCGCAGAACTCGGTCGCGGTGACACGCGTGGAGGCGGTTAGTGCAGAGTTGCTGAACGCGCAGTTGGCCGCACTGGCGCAAGACATGCCACCGCAGGCCATCAAGACCGGCTTGCTGGGTAATGTGGAGAACCTGCGGTTGGTGTGCCGCTGGATTGATTACGTGCGAGAACGGGCACATGCGCAGGGACTGACCGTGCCACTGGTCGTAGACCCGGTGCTGGCCGCCAGTACCGGCGCGGGCTTTGCTGATGATGCGCTGGTGCAGGCTTATGTCCAAGAGTTGCTGCCGCGTGCGACGTTGGTCACACCCAACCGGGCTGAAGCGCAACGACTGGGTTTGGCCGCCAACCAAACCTTGGGTCCGGTGTCGGTTGTGATCACTGGCGGCGATGCATCGCAAACGAACGGAATGGCCAGTGATTGGCTCAGCAGCCCGCAGGCCACCGGCTGGCTCAGCCTGCCGCGCGTGGACACCGCCCACCAACACGGCACGGGTTGCACATTCGCTGCCACAGCGGCGGCTGCGCTGGCCAGCGGCTACTGCGTGGCCGACGCCGTGGTGCTGGCCAAAATGGCAACGATGCACGCGCTGCGACACGGCTATGCGGCGGGCCAAGGCGCGGGGCCGGTCAACGCTCAGGCGGACTTTGCGCAGCAGCTTGTGAATCTGCCCGCACTGTCGCCAGCGTGCATGGCTACGGCGTCCGCGTTTCGCCCGCTAAGAGACCCCGCCCTTGGAGTCTATGCCGTCGTCGACAGCGCGGCCTGGGTGCGCCGCGTGCTGGCAGCCGGCATTCGCACGGTGCAACTGCGTATCAAAGACCCGCACGATCCCACCTTGCCCGTGCAAATTCAGGAATCCATCGCCGCAGCAAACGCAACGCCCGGTGCGCAACTGTTCATCAACGACCACTGGCAACTGGCTCTGCAGCACGGCGCCTATGGCGTGCACCTGGGCCAAGAAGATCTGGACGCGGTGGACCTAAAAGCCCTGCGCCAAGCCGGTGTGCGTTTGGGGATCAGCACGCATAGCTATTGGGAGGTCTGCCGCGCCTGGGCATTGCGCCCAAGCTACATTGCGTGCGGCCCGATATTTGCCACGCAATCCAAAGACATGCCGTGGGTTCCACAGGGGCTGGGCAACCTGCGCTACTGGGCAGCGTTGTTGCCAATACCCGTGGTCGGTATCGCCGGGATAAACGTTGCCAATGTGGCCGAAGTGGCAGCTACGGGCGCGGCTGGCGCTGCGGTCATTGCGGCCGTCACTGGTGCCCAAAGCCCCTTGCAGGCATGCCAAGCGTTGATAGCCGCTTTTGCACACGGGCAAACCTTGCCGCGTACCGGGCTTCCATTGCGTGCAAAACCGACGGTGTAGTGGCAGTCGTTTAGGCCAAGGCCTGTGGAGCAAGCCCTGGATGTCCCGCTTTATCCAGCTCGTCAATGGCCACCACCATGAGATCCCTGCACTGTTCCATCAACGCAGGCATGTCGTCCAACGTCATGCCGGTAGTGCTCATCGGCGGCAGCGCACGAATCCGCAATGGCCCACTGTGCCAGCGGTTCAGCCGCATCGTGCGTTTGTAGTTGCTGCAGCAAATGGGCACGATGGGTACGCCCGCTGCAATGGCCATTTGGAATGCACCTTTCTTGAACGGCAGCAGGCCTTTGCCCAGGTTGCGCGTGCCCTCTGCGAACACCCAAATGGACGTGTTTTTGTGTTGTAGCGCGTCGGTGGTTTTAAGCATCGACGCCTTGGCTTTGGCGGCGTCGCCACGCTCAATGAGTACATTGCCCGCCAACC
>JBDTAG010000415.1:0-4079 GCA_039924745.1 Rhodoferax sp. | reverse complement strand
GAATGGCCAAAGCCGGGCGGGGGCTTGCTTAAAGTCAACATCACTGAAATCGTTTACCAGCCCGAGCGTGCCGGAGAGTACCAGCGCTAGGTCTAGCCCCAAATGACCGAGCGCATGGAGATGGACGCCCCCTGAAAGCCCGTGTTGAAGACACGTGCCGTTTCGTTGGCATGCACGGCACCGGCTGCATACAGTAAGGGCAAGTAGTGCTCGTGGCTGGGGTGCGCCTGCTGGGCAAGCGTGCCTAAGGCCTGAAAGTTGGAAAGTGCCGACAACGTACCCGCCTCTACGTGGTTTTGCACCATGGCGTCAAATTCCAAAGCCCAGTCATAGGCTTGTGCTGCAGTGGCATCGCTGCGCATGGCGCGCAAGTTATGCACGATGTTGCCGCTACCCACGATCAACACTCCACGTTCGCGCAGGCTCTGCAACTGTTGGCCCAGGGCAAAGTGTTCAGCCGGCGGGCGGCTGTAGTCCATGCTGAGTTGCAGCACGGGAATGTCGGCTTGGGGGAACATGGGTTTGAGTATTGACCATGCACCGTGGTCCAAGCCCCACACATCGGTATCAATACCCAAGGCTTGGCCACTGCTGGGCGATTTCAATTTCGCCGCCAAGTCTTGTGCAACGGCGGGTGCACCGGGTGCAGAGTATTGCTGGTCAAACAGTGCCTGCGGAAAGCCGCCAAAGTCGTGGATGGTTTTGGGCTGTGCCATGCCGGTAATTTGCCAACCGCCACGGGTCAGCCAATGGGCGGATATGCACAGAATGAGTTGGGGCTGTGCCGCGCGCGCCAGCAGCTCATTACCCAGGCTTTGCCAACTGCGGCGCCAGGCGTTGTCTTCGATCGCGTTCATCGGGCTGCCGTGGCCTATGAACAGTGCAGGCATGCGGGGTGAAGGTTGGAGGGATTGAAGCAGGTTAGGATTGAGCATGGTCGGAGTGATTTATAAGAAATAGGCCGCTAGCCCTCGTGAAATATGGCTATACCGCTACTGCTTTGATAGCGTTTTGCTTTGAAAGTGGCTGGGTGCCTGGCCCATGGCCTGCTTGAACATGGCGCTAAAGGCACTGTCGCTGGCCTAGCCGCTGGCTGCCGCAACTTGGGCGATGGGCAGGCCGCGTGCGAGCTGGGGCAGGGCGTGGGCCAATACGGCCTGCAGGCGCCATCGCTGGTAACTGGTGCCCAGTTCATCCCGAAACAAGCGGGCCACGGTGCGTTCGCTGGCCCCTACGTGGGCCACCCATTCGCTGAGCTGGGACTTTTCGGCTGGGTTGCGCAGCACGGCCTCGCACAGGGCGCGCAGTCGCTTGTCGCCATGTGCGGGGTGGGGCATGGGTACGCCGAGCGCTTGGGTTTCGGCGTTGACGATTTCGTCAGCGGTCAGCGCCATCAAAGCGTTTTCGCGCGCGCCGGGCTGGGAATCTTCGAGTCCGTGTATCAGTTCGCGCAGCAGCTTGCTGACCACGAGCACGCGGCACTCGGTCCAATTGTTGGGGATGACCGAGGCATGAATGTCCACGGTGCGCAGCTCCGCAGTTTCCAGCACTACCACGGTGTGCTCGACACCGGGTGGAATCCACACGGCCCGCGACGGCGGCACAATGTACGTGGTCTGCACGCCGCGCTGATTTTCGCCACCTTGTGTCACCGTGATCTGCATCAGGCCATTGGCACAGTAGCTGAACTGCGACCAGTCATGCCAGTGCGGCACGATGTGCACATGCATGGCCAGCGGTCTGACTCGGCTGCGCACGGGGCGCGCGGCAGAGGGCGCACGCTTTGCGGAGTCGTCAAACCGCATGGGGGTCAACGCCGTCTTGGCTTTGGTTGCTTGCATATCAAGTTTTGAATTTGGCGGGAATTCGACGATTATTGTCTTATTGTCGTATTCCTGCAGGCGGCCCTGCGTCCTACCATTGCGGCATGAACACGACTACCTTCCCCACCAACAGTGCGCCCGACGTGCCGATGCAGCAAGACGCCGCCATCATTGGCTTGGTCGGCTTGGCGCACGCCAGCTCACACTTTGGGCATCTGCTGTTGCCACTCATGTTTCCGGTGTTCATGAAGGAGTTCGGCCTGAGCTTCTCGGAGCTGGGTCTGCTCATGAGCGTTTTCTTCGTGGTGTCCGGGTTGGGGCAAGCCTGTGCAGGCTTCGTGGTGGACCGTTTTGGTGCGCGGCCATTGATGTTTGCTGCTCTGAGCATCTTCGCCACCGCTTGCGTGTGTGCCTCCATGGTGACTGGCTATACCGGTTTGGTCCTGGTAGCGGCGTTGGCAGGTCTGGGCAATGCGACCTTTCACCCGGTGGACTTCACCATTCTCAACCAGCGCGTATCCGCGCAACGCCTGGGTTATGCCTTTAGCGCCCACGGTTTAACCGGCAACCTGGGCTGGGCTGCGGCCCCCGTGTTTTTTGCCGGTTTTGGCGCCACGCTGGGCTGGCGCAACGCCTATTTGGCGGCTGCGGTGATGTACGGGGTCGTCTTGGCGTTGGTGGTGCTCTACCGTGACAAACTCAGTACCCAAGTGGTGCGCCACGATCCGCTGGCTGTGGCCAAAGGCGATGCCGAGCACTCATTAGCCTTTATGAAACTTCCCGTGGTGTGGTGGTGCTTTGGTTTCTTTTTGCTATCGACCATGACCTTGGCTGTGGTGCAGAGCTTTTCAATTTCCATTCTCAAGGCCATGCATGGCATCAGCTTTGAGGCGGCGACTTACACGTTGACTGCCTATATGTTGTGCGGTGCCGTGGGTATGTTTGTGGGTGGCTTTGTGGCAGCCCGCGTCGCCAACAGCGACCGCGTGGTGGCGGTTGCCATGGCCGCTGGCGCCGTATTGCTGGCAATGTGTGGCACCGGTTGGTTGGGTGCCACTGCCACCATGGTGGTGCTGGCCAGTACTGGTTTTGCCGTTGGTATTGGCGGCCCATCTCGCGACATGATGATCAAAAAGGCCACACCCAAGGGAGCGACCGGTCGGGTTTATGGACTGGTGTATTCGGGTTTGGACACCGGTTTTGCCCTATCCCCTGTGATTTTTGGTGTTTTCATGGACCGGGGTTGGTATGGCGCAACCCTGCTGGGAGCCGCGCTGGTACTGCTGTTGAGCGTGGGTGCCGCCTTGGGAGTCGGCCTGCGGACGGTGAAAAGATAGGGCACCCATCCAATCACTGGCATGATGGAGGGCTTTTCTCCAGCCTTTCTGAAGTTTTTACATGACAGACTCTTTGCCATCTTCGCCAGAAACACTTGCTACTGACGCTCCGGCGGACGCGCCACAGGCCGTAACAGAAGCGCCCAGCGCACCCAAACGTGCCCCCAAGCCCGATGTTTTTCCGGTTTTGGAAAAAATGGCGGAGTTGTATCCCCAACTCTTTGGCGCGGTATTTCTACCCATGAAGCGCGGCATATTCCAGGACTTGTTGGAGGCGCACCCCGACGTGTTTGAGCGCGACAGCCTCAAAGCGGCGTTATCCCTGCACACCCGGTCGACCCGTTACCTGACCGCCGTTGCGTCTGGCGAAGACCGCCACGACTTGCAAGGCAAGCCGGTTGAAGCCATGGCGCCCGAGCATGTGCACCACGCCTTGCTGGAAGTCTTCCGCCGCCGCCAGACCCGCAGCAAAGAAGACCTGCGTCCCAAGCTGCTGCAGCGCATCGTAGTGGCCTGCGAGGCGTCCGGCCTGACACCCCAAGCCTATGCTGAGCTGGTGCGCAGCCGTGACGAGGCGGCCAATGCCGTGCTCGACGAAGCCATGGTGGACGCCGAAGCCCGCGCGGCCAAGACCGAAGCACTGTTGCAAGCTTTCAAAGCCAGCGGCAAATCGCTGGAAGTCTTTGCCGACATGTACGGCATGGACCCACGCGCGGTCAGCCGCATGCTGGCCCGCGCAACCGTTACCCCGCAAGCGTGATTGCCGAACGGCCTGTGGTCTTGCAGGCCTATGGGCTGGCGTTCGGATTTTCCGGCCGCCAGATATTCAATGGGTTCTCGCTGAGCATTCCTGCAGGTGTGACTTGGGTGGGTGGCGACGAGAGCACCGGAAAAACCACATTGCTGCGCCTGCTGGCGG
>JBDTAG010000414.1:0-7960 GCA_039924745.1 Rhodoferax sp. | reverse complement strand
CAGGCTGCGCTGCGGATCAATCAGATCGCCAAAATTACGCCGGCCCTCAGGCCGCACGACGTAGAAAGTGAAGTAAGACGCGATGACCGGTGCAGCACAAATGAGCAGGACGATCAGCATTTTCAGGCGCCCCATTCGGGTGCGGCTGGTGGCTTGGACGTCTGCACGCAAGGGTTCGGGTAAGGTGTGCACGGTCAATCCCAAAGGGTGATCTTGACTGGAAGGTGAACTAGACATTGGATACAGAGTCCTTTGGACGTTTCATAAAGCGGCGAATGACCTGAAACCACAGGTACAGCGCAGCGAACAAGGTTGCCATGCAAAACCACTGGGCCGCATAGCCATAATTCTTTTCAACCCCAAGATTCACTAACGGCCAATCGCGCAACAGACCGTCCGGGCTTGCACCAGTCTGTTGTAGCGTCAAAGGCAACAGCGGCAAGCCGGTTTCCAGCCTGAATTGTGGCAAATTCAGATTTTGCCGGATCAGGCCAGCCGTTGGTTTGCCAAGGGAATACAAATCTGACGGTGGCAAAGTCATGCGACCTTCGATCTCGACAACACCGTTCGGCATGTCTATTTTGGGCAGCAGATAACGGTCTTCGAACCCACGCGGAACCCAACCGCGTTGTACCGCGATTGCACCGCCCCCAGAGTCCAGAACAAACGGCATGATGACCAAAAAACCTACACGTCCGTCCATAGGCCGGTTGTCCAAGAACACCGTTGACTTCGGAACCCACTTACCACGCAAGTGCGCGCGCTGGTGCAAAAAACCCATCGGGTTACTCGCGGCCATCAATGCATCCGCTGTTAAGGGTGATTTGGCGCTTTGAGCATCCTCTGCCGCTTGGCTAGCCTGCTTTTGCGCCGCCCGGGACAACTGCCAAAATCCAAGGCTTGCGGTCACACCAACCGCGACCAGCGTGGCTAAGGTAATCATCACAAACTTCCAACGAGCATTCACCGGATAATCCTGTCCATGACATACTTTGCAACCATTGCCTTTTTGGCCATCTTTTCCAGTTTAGGCCTCGCCCTGTATTTCATGATGCGCGGCGGACGCGACGGAGCCAAGACGTCACAAAATATGGCGCGCGCGCTGGCCGCTCGGGTCGGATTTTCCATCTTGCTATTTGTGTGTGTCTTGGTTGCCTGGAAATTAGGCTACATCCACCCCACCGGCATACAAGCGGGGCAATAGTATTTCAATAGCCAGAAACCAATTTTGTCGCGACTCCCATCAACCAAAAAGGCACCGCAAGCGGTGCCTTTTGCATGCGACGTCTGGATAATCAGAGCCAGTACACCAAGATATACAAACCCAACCATACGACGTCCACAAAGTGCCAATACCAAGCGGCACCTTCAAATCCGAAATGGCGCTCCGCTGTGAAATGCCCTTTTTGCAAACGCAACGTAATAAATAGCAGCATCAACATACCCACAAACACGTGGAACCCGTGAAAGCCGGTCAACATAAAGAACGTAGAGCCATACACGCCTGAACTCAGCTTGAGATTCAGCTCTGTATATGCATGGTGGTACTCATAGCCTTGCACAAACAAGAACGACACGCCCAACAGCACAGTAACCCACATGAACGCCAACGTCTTGGCACGTTTGCCCTGGATCAGGGCGTGGTGCGCAATTGTCAACGTAACGCCCGAAGTCAGCAGAATGGCGGTATTGATCGTAGGCAAGGGCCAAGGTCCCATCGTCGTGAACGGTTCAACAACATCGGCGGGTGATGCAGTCGCGCCAACTGCAAGACTAGGCCATACAGCTTTGAAACTAGGCCACAAAATTGCGTTATCCAAGCTACCCAATGCGGGGACCGAATGCGAACGCGCCCACCAGAGTGCCGTGAAGAAAGCACCGAAAAACATCACTTCGGAGAATATGAACCACGTCATGCTCCAGCGGTAGGACAAGTCGATCTTATGCCCATACAGACCACCTTGGCTTTCGCTGATGGATTGGCTGAACCATTGGTACAGCACAAATAGCCACCAAACCATACCCAGCAACAAAGCGTACTTACCCCAATCTTCGCCATTGATCCACTGTGCGGCGCCAAAGATTACGAAAAACAGACCCAACGCCGCCATTGCTGGATGGCGAGACGGGCCGGGGATAAAGTAATACGGTGTTGCGCCGTGTGTTGATGCACTCATTTCTGCTCCATTCCTTCGAAAACTTATTTTGCAACGACCCAATTAACCAAACTGATCAAACCCACTACCAGCAGCAGCACGCCCACCAAGGCGACCACCACCACATGCACTGGGTTAACCTTGCTGAGGTCTTCTTGGTACGCACGGTTACCGCGAATACCCAAAAAAGACCAAGCCACCATCTTGATACTGCGCATCAAAGAGGGGGATGCAGCCATCTGGCGTTCTGTTGGTTTGGGGTTCATGCATGTCCCCTGCCCGCAATCGCAGGCGCTTGCGCCACCGGCGCTGCGGGTGTCTTTCCACCAACCTCAAAGAATGTGTACGACAACGTAATAGTCTTCACATCTTTTGAGAGCTTGGAATCGATATAAAAAACCACGGGCCAAGATTTCTTCTCGCCCGGATCCAGGGTGTACTGGTTAAAGCAAAAACACTCCAACTTGTTGAAATGCGCAGAAGCCTGTTGTGGTGCATAACTTGGAATCGCCTGCGCTGACATGCGCCGATTTTGCGTATTCTGAAATTCATACATCACAGTCGTCAATTCACCAGGATGCACTTGCAGCGACCGTACAGCTGGTTTGAACTCCCAAGGACCACGGCTGTTCGCATCAAACTCAACCGTGATGGTCCGGGTCAAATCTACTTGTGTATTACTCGGTAGCGTGGGCTTGATGCCTGGTATTGATTGTTCACCCAACGCCAAAATATTAATGCCAGTAATTTCGCAGATGGTCCTATAAATAGGCACAAGCGCATACCCGAAGGCAAACATGCAGGCTGCAACAATTGCCAGCTTGCGCACCATACGGGTATTTTCACGCTGCAAAAGCATGGTCTATTTACTCAGCAATACCATGCGGGCCATAAAACCCACAAAGAACAAGATGGCGATCGAAGCCAGAATCAAACCGGTTTTACGATTGGCTTTTTTTTGCTCAGGAGTCGCCATGTCATTCAACCAATGATCTTGGTCGCAGTTGCGTCCAGCTTTGGAGGTGTTTCAAAGGTGTGGAAAGGTGCGGGCGATGGCACTTCCCATTCCAGACCTTCCGCAGCTTCCCATGGCTTTTGCGGCGCTTTTTCGCCCTTGCCCATCATGGCCGGCAAAACAATGCCCAAGAAGAAGTACAACTGTGCGGCACCAAAGAAGAAAGCTCCAATCGACGCTACTGCGTTGAAGTCCGCAAACTGCATGGGGTAGTCTGCATAGCGACGGGGCATACCAGCCAAGCCCAGGAAGTGCATGGGGAAGAAAGCCACATTGAACGCGATCAGCGACCACCAGAAGTGAATCTTGCCGCGTGTCTCGCTGTACATGACGCCAGTCCACTTGGGCATCCAATAGTAGAAGCCTGAGAACATCGCAAACAATGAACCTGCAACCAGCACATAGTGGAAGTGAGCCACGATGTAATAGGTGTCTTGCAACTGGATGTCGATAGGCGCTACCGCCGGAATCAGACCAGTGAATCCACCCATCGTGAACACAAAGATAAAGCCAACTGCGAACAGCATGGGCGTCTCAAAAGTCATGGAGCCTTGCCACATGGTGGCAACCCAATTGAAGATTTTGACCGCCGTAGGCACCGCAATCAGCATCGTGGCATACATGAAAAACAACTGGCCAGTCACCGGCATACCAGTGGTGAACATGTGGTGCGCCCAAACGATGAACGACAAAATGGCAATGGAAGAAGTTGCGTACACCATGGACGCATAGCCAAACAGTTTCTTGCGTGCGAACGCTGGAATCACCTGGCTGATGATGCCGAATGCCGGCAAGATCATGATGTAAACCTCAGGGTGACCGAAGAACCAGAAAATGTGCTGGTACATCACCGGGTCACCACCACCAGCTGGGTTGAAGAAGCTGGTGCCGAAATGGCGATCAGTCAACGTCATGGTTATGGCGCCGGCCAAAACGGGCATGACAGCGATCAGCAAATACGCAGTGATCAGCCATGTCCAGCAGAACATTGGCATCTTCATCAGCGTCATGCCAGGAGCGCGCATGTTCAGAATGGTGACGATGATGTTGATCGAGCCCATGATGGAACTGGCGCCCAAAATGTGCATGGCAAAAATGCCGGCATCCATACTGGGGCCCATTTGCAGAGTCAGTGGAGCGTACAGCGTCCAGCCTGCTGCCGGTGCACCGCCGGGCATGAAGAACGAACCCACCAGCATCAGCCCGGCTGGAACCAACAGCCAAAAGCTGAAGTTGTTCATACGGGCAAAGGCCATATCGCCCGCTCCGATTTGCAACGGAATCATCCAGTTTGCAAATCCCACGAAGGCCGGCATGATGGCGCCAAACACCATGATGATGCCGTGCATGGTCGTGAGCTGATTGAACAGCTCAGGATTAACCAATTGCAAACCTGGCTGAAACAGCTCAGCACGAATGATCATCGCCAACAAGCCACCGATCAACAACATCGTTGACGAGAACAGCAAGTACAAGGTGCCAATGTCTTTGTGATTGGTCGCATAAACCCACCGACGCCATCCCGTTGGGGCATGGTCGTGGTGGTCATCATGGGCATGGTCGTGGTGGTCTAGAACGGCACTCATCCTGGTTTCCTTCTCAATTCACTAAATTCGCTCAGTCGGCGTGGGTTGCAGTTGCGCAATTTATTTGCGCAAAGCCACCACGTCAGCCGGTTGCACGATCTGGCCAGTCTTGTTGGACCAGTTATTCTTGGTGTAGGTAATTACTGCAGCAATGTCGGTATCGCTCAAGGCTTTCCACGACGGCATAGCACCATTGTTCTGGCCATTCAGCAAGACCAGAATCTGCTTGGATTTGTCAGCATCAAGTACAACTGCAGCACCATCCAGGGGTTTGATTGGACCACCACCCTTGCCATTTTCTTGATGGCAACTGACGCATGATCCTGATGCGTGGTAAACCTTGTCGCCGCGCTTCACCAAGTCATCAAGCTCCCAAACCTTGGTCGGGTCATCGGCCTTGGCGGCCATGGCCTTCATTTCACCCGCGACCCATTTGGTGTAGTCCTCTGCCGACACAACCTTGACGTGAATAGGCATGTAGGCGTGTTCTTTACCGCACAGCTCTTGGCATTGGCCATAGTAATCACCGATTTTCTCAGCGCGGAACCACGTGTCGCGCACAAATCCGGGGATCGCGTCTTGCTTGATACCAAATGAAGGCACAGCAAAGGCGTGGATCACGTCAGTAGCCGTGGTAATGATGCGGACCTTTTTATCCACTGGCACTACCAGTGCATGGTCAACCTTCAGCAAATAGTCGTCTGGTGCAACTTCGCCGTTCTTTGGGCCACCATTATTTGACATGATGCGCTGCGCGTTATCCAGCGTGGAGATAAAGCCGATTCCAGCGCCTTCGCCATTGATGTAGTCGTAACCCCACTTCCACTGCATACCTGTTGCCTTGATGGTCAAGTCGGCATTGGTGGTGTCCTTCATTGCTACCACGACTTTAGTTGCGGGCAACGCCATCAGTATCACGATGAGGAAAGGAATGATGGTCCAAATCACTTCGACCAACACAGATTCATGAAATGTTGCTGGCTTGTGGCCTTTGGATTTGCGGTGTTTCCAAATGGAATAGAACATGACCGCAAATACGATCAGGAAAATGACGGAGCACAGGATCAGCATGAACCAGTGCAGCCAAGCCTGTTCTTTGGCGATGACGGTCACTGCAGGGTGCAGGTTCAACTGGTTTACCGCTGGGCCGCCGGGCAGGTCGTTGACCACATGCGCCATGCTGAATGTCGCAGTACCAGCCCAGGCGCTTGCCGCGAGGAGCAGTGAAGCCAATTTATTGAAAATGCTCTTCATCTTGGTCATTTCTTCGTCGAATCAGATTAAACAGTGCCAAATTCTGCTCCCGCACGCGCAAAAGGCAACGGGCAGACAGGAAGGGCAAGAACGCGGTTTGCCTGCTATTGTAGCCCACCATGCCTATGAAAATAAGGGACTTGGGTGGACTTGAACGGCTGTTATGCACCGTAGTTACCCGGATGCGCCGTTTCGTTTGCCCTGGCGCAATGCGTTGCGCATGGCGTCCAAAGATACAGAAGTCTCTGCTGTCATCGTCAATCGCGGCGGGGCTTTGAAGGCATGGCCATACACGATCTCAAACGTCAGACGCAACTGGCCGTCACTATCGACTTTGGCCAGTTGACCCAGTTGCGACAGCAATTGTGCATACCAATCACGGCCGCGCAATGCCGCATAGCGTTGCGGATGCAAGTTTCGTCCCAACTCACGCAGCTCGGCCAACATCCGTTCGGGCGTCGAAAAGGTCAGTGTGATGCGCTCCATATCCATCACTGGCTCCGAGAATCCAGCCTGCACCAGCATATCGCCCCAGTCATGCATATCGGTAAATGCATGGGAAGCCGGAGGCCACCCTTGCGCGGAATACAGGGCACGCAATTCGCGCAGCGTGTCTGGCCCCAAGCACGAAAACATCAGAAACCCCTTAGGCTGCAGTAAGCGTTGCCATTGAGCAATCAGTGCCTGCGGGTCGGCCGCCATGTGTAGAGCCATGTTGGCCCACAGCATCTGGACTGGATGATCCGGCAACCCAAAGTGCAAGGCCGGGCTGGTCCAGCGCGCGGGCGTCCACCACGCTGGTGCTATTAATTTTCTAGCTACTAACTCATGTTCCGCGAGGGCTAGCGCGACATAACCCACTGACTTAGGGTAGCGTGCTGCCAACGTGGCATGGATTTGTACGCCGCCGCGTAGCGGTTCCCAATGCACCCAACTTTCAGGCTGCAGGGTCATCCACTGCAACCGTTGCTCCATGCGCCGGGCCACTTCCTCGTGCAACCATGGAGAGTGAGCGGGCAATAAGGCAGCCCAGCGCGCAGACGCAACTGGCGCGATGGTGGGAGGCAGGTCGGACGGCATGGGAGCGATGGGCACGGAAGCTTGTGGCTGGAGGCAATTGGCGGCGGCCCGAGTATATTGGTTCGGTGTTGCGCCAATTGTTTCAAGGTTTATCCAAACGCCTGCCCAGTCAGTGCGCGGTCTGCCACGCCTGGCCAGCCCACAATATTTGTGAAGCCTGTGTAGCGGCGTTTGCCCAACCCGTGGCCCGTTGCACCACTTGCGCGTTACCGATTGTGTCTGGCATCCACCAGTGCGGGGCCTGCATTTTGAATCCACCGCCGGTGGACGCTTGCCTGGCCGCCCTGCCCTATGCCTATCCGTGGTCCACGTTGGTGGCGGACTTCAAATTTCGCCAGCACCCTAGTTGGGCTGCCAGCTTTGCGACATTGTTGCGCGCTGCGCCGTGGGTGGAGCCGGCGCTGGACGCGGCGGATATGCTGCTGCCAATGCCTTTATCCCGGGAGCGTTTGCGCGAGCGCGGCTACAACCAAGCCCATGCATTGGCGCGCGCACTGGACGGCCCTAAGCTGGCGCACGGTGTGCTATTGCGCGTTCGGGACACACCGCCGCAACGCACACTACCGCGCAGCGAACGCCTGCGTGCAGTTCAAGATGCGTTTGCCATCGACCCGCTGGAAAGCCACCGCGTGAAGAACAAACGTGTGGTGGTGATTGACGATGTGATGACCAGCGGCGCATCGCTACACGCGGCAGCCCGGGTATTGCGCGGTGCCGGAGCAATACACATTACCGCGTTGGTCCTGGCGCGTACGGAGTAACGCATCAGTTGCTACTGAATAAATAGCTGTATGCCCATATCCCACGAGGGCTGGAGGCGTATTTCATCGCAGATTCAAGTACAAAGCGCAACGGTATGCAGTGTAAGT
>JBDTAG010000413.1:0-3762 GCA_039924745.1 Rhodoferax sp. | reverse complement strand
CCATTCTGCCCACTGGGCTGGACACCGTGGTGCCACACGAGATGACAACGGTGCAGGGTGACATGGTGACCATTCCAGCCGACCGTCTGCGCCGGGGTGACAACCGCCGCCTGCGCGGCGAGGACTTGCAGCTGGGCGGCATTGCGCTATCAAAAGGTGATCTGCTTGCGCCCGCTTCATTAGGGCTGGCGGCCAGTTTGGGTGTGCAGACCCTGCCCGTAGTGCGACGCCTCAAGGTGGCGTACCTCTCCACAGGAGATGAGGTGCAATCGCCCGGTGAGGTGTTGCGCGAAGGTGCGGTGTATGACAGCAACCGCTACACCGTCACCAGCATGCTGGAGCGGCTGGGTTGCGACGTGATTGAGCTAGGCGTGGTGCGCGACGAGCCGGTGGCGCTGGAGGCGACTTTTCGCAGTGCGGCTGCGCAGGCGGACGTCATCATCAGCAGCGGCGGCGTTAGCGTGGGCGAGGCAGACTTCACCAAGGGCATGATGGCCAAACTGGGCGACGTCAAGTTTTGGCGCATCGCCATGCGGCCCGGACGGCCCTTTGCATTGGGCCGCATCGGTAGCACCGTGCTGTTCGGCCTGCCGGGCAATCCGGTGGCGGTGATGGTCACTTTTCTGTCGCTGGTGCGCCCTGCTCTGTTGCAAATGATGGGCGCGCATCCCAAGCCCTTGCCACTCTTGCAGGCACACAGCCAAGAGCCCATGCGCAAGAAGGCCGGCCGAACCGAATACCAGCGCGGCATTGTCAGCATCGGCCCCGACGGTCGCCTGCAGGTGCGCACCACCGGCAACCAAGGCTCGGGCGTGCTCAGCTCCATGGTGCAGGCCAACGGGCTGATCGTTTTGCCACACGAGATGGGCAACGTGGCGACGGGCGATTTGGTCGAGGTGTTGATGTTCGACGGGGTCCTGTAACGTTTCATCAGGTCTCACGGGTCGCCTGCAAGCATTTAACCCTGCGAGAGTAATTGCGTTGTTAGCCATCCGTGATAAAACAAGGGTTCTCGAAACCAAAATATCTAGGAGACAACGATGCGATTGAAATTTCTCTTGTCCAGCGTTCTGGTCGTAGCCGGTATCGGCGCGGCTGTGGCACAACAACCGCAGTTCATCAACATCCTGACTGGTGGCCAAAGCGGCGTGTACTACCCCATGGGTGTGGCGCTGTCCCAGATTTACGCCAAGCACATCCCCAATGTTCGCTCCACCGCACAGGTGACCAAGGCCTCCGCTGAAAATTTGAACCTGCTGCAGGCCGGCCGCGGTGAGCTGGCGATGGCCCTGGGCGATGCGGTTTCCGACGCCTGGAAGGGTGATGAAGAGGCTGGCTTCAAGACCAAACTCGACAAACTGCGGGGCCTGTCCGGCACCTACAACAATTACATACAGATTGTGGCCAGTGCGGACTCCGGCATCAAAACGCTGGCCGACCTCAAAGGCAAGCGGATTTCAGTGGGCGCCGCCAAGTCGGGTACCGAGCTCAATGCCCGCGCCATCTTCAAGGCAGCCGGACTGACCTATGCAGACATGGCGAAGGTCGAGTACCTGGCGTTTGGCGAGTCGGTGGAGCTGATCAAGAACCGACAGCTGGACGCCACCTTGCAGTCAGCCGGGTTGGGGGTTGCCTCTATCCGTGACTTGGCTACCTCGGTCAAGATTGTGGTGGTCCCGGTGCCTGCCGATATCGTCAGCAAAGTGGGCGATGCCGCTTACCAAACAGCGATTATTCCCGCGAACACCTACACCGGCCAGACCACCGATGTGCCGACCGCTGCCATTCCCAATTTCCTGGTCACCCACTCTGGTGTGTCCGATGAGTTGGCCTACCAAATGGCAAAAACCATGTATGAAAACCTGGACACGCTCTATGCAGCGCACAACGCCGCCAAGACCATCAAGCGTGAAAACGCCATCAAGGGCATGCCTATTCCACTGCACCCCGGCGCCGCGCGCTATTACAAGGAAATTGGCCTGATCAAGTAAACGCACCACCTGCTGAAAGGTAGTCATGAACGATCACCCCCTTGTGCAAGAAGAGCCGACGCACCCACCCCTAACGGGTGCCATTTTCTGGATCGCGATCCTGTTTTCGGCCTACCAACTTTGGATGGCCGCATTTCAGCCCCTATCAAGCTTGGTGGTGCGGGCAATCCACGTCGGCTTTGTGTTGCTGATGATTTTCGTCATCCATCCGCCCATGGGGGGCCGCACTGCCGCCTGGAGAGCTCTGGGCTGGGCGTTAGGGCTGATCGGCTTTGCCTTCGGCCTGTACCAGTGGGTATTTGAATCGGACCTGACGCAAAGGGCGGGCGACCTGACCCCTGCGGATTGGGTCGTCGGCGTCGTTACCATCGCGCTGGTGTTTGAGGCGGCCCGCCGTGCCATGGGTTGGGGCCTACCCCTGATCTGCGGCAGCTTTTTGTTGTATGCGGCATTTGGTCAACACTTACCCGGCCTGCTGGCGCACCGCGGCTTCGCATGGGATCAAATTATCAGCACATTGGGCTTCGGCACCGAGGGTATTTACGGTACGCCCACGTATGTTTCATCGACGTACATTTTTCTATTCATCCTGTTTGGCGCATTTTTGGAACAGGCCGGAATGATCAGCCTGTTCACCGACTTCGCGCTGGGCACCGTGGGCCACACACGCGGCGGTCCGGCCAAGGTGGCTGTTATTTCGTCTGGCCTGATGGGGACCATCAGCGGCTCCGGCGTAGCCAACGTGGTGACCACCGGGCAGTTCACCATCCCTTTGATGAAGCGCTTTGGCTACAGCTCCGCCTTTGCCGGTGGCGTCGAAGCCACCTCCAGCATGGGCGGGCAAATCATGCCACCGGTCATGGGCGCCGTGGCGTTCATCATGGCCGAGACCATCAACGTGCCGTACATCGAGATCGTCAAGGCAGCGGTGATTCCGGCGATTCTTTACTTTGTCACTGCCTTTTGGATGGTGCACCTGGAGGCCGGCCGCAAGGGTCTGCTGGGTCTGCCCAAAGATGAATGCCCGAACCCCTGGACAGCCATTCGCGAACGCTGGTATCTGTTGTTGCCACTGATTGGGCTGGTGACCCTGCTCTTTTCGGGCTACACACCGCTGTTTTCCGGTACGGTGGGTTTGGGCTTGACTGCGATCCTGATCTTCGGTGCTGCGGCCGTCTCGGGCGTCAATAGTTTGGCGCTACGGGGCCTGTTCTGGGTGCTGCTGGGCGTGGCATGTTCGGGCTTCTTCAAATTTGGCGTGGGTGCGTTCTTTGTCATCATTTTGCTGTTGGTCGCGCTGAGCTTCTTGCGCCGCACCGGCGGAGATGCACGCAAGCTGGCGGTGAAAGCGCTGGTCGATGGCGCCCGCCACGCGCTGCCCGTTGCCATCGCTTGTGCGCTGGTGGGGGTCATCATTGGCGTGATCAATTTGACCGGTGTAGCCGCAGAGTTGGGCGGTCGCATCATTGCCATCGGCGAGCAGAGTCTGTTCATGGCCCTTTTGTTGACCATGGTGACCTGCTTGGTGCTGGGCATGGGCATTCCCACCATTCCCAACTACATCATCACCAGTTCACTGGCCGCGCCCGTGCTGTTGAAGTTGGGCGTGCCGCTCATCGTGTCGCACATGTTTGTTTTCTACTTCGGCATCATGGCCGACTTGACGCCGCCGGTGGCACTGGCCGCCTTTGCAGCGGCGCCCATCGCGCGCGAGAGCGGTCTGAAAATCAGCGTTCAGGCGATCCGGGTGGCTATTGCCGGGTTCATCGTG
>JBDTAG010000412.1:0-4110 GCA_039924745.1 Rhodoferax sp. | reverse complement strand
CATCTGCTTGAGCACTTGCTTGTCAAAACTGCTGTCTTGGTCGGGTTGCGCACGCTCCAACTCCGACCAGTCTTTGGTCGGATTGCGAACAAACATCGCCATTTTGGACAGCAATCCCGGGCTATCGATTTTGGTGGCCATATGCTCAGTTTACCGAACGATCCGATTCAGCGCAGCCGAAAACTTATCAATCCCCAAACATCTTCTGTTTGAGTTCCCGGCGCTGCTGGGCTTCGAGTGATAGTGTTGCAGTAGGACGTGCCAGCAAACGCCCCACGCCAATGGCTTCGCCGGTTTCGTCGCAATAGCCGTAGTCGCCCGCATCAATGCGGCCAATGGACTGCTCGATTTTCTTCAGCAGCTTGCGCTCGCGGTCGCGCGTGCGCAGCTCCAGCGCATGCTCTTCCTCGATCGTTGCGCGGTCGGCAGGATCGGGCACCACCGAAGTGTCTTCACGTAAATGCTCGGTGGTCTCGCCTGCGCTGTTGAGGATGTCGAGCTTGAGTTTGGTCAATTTGAGACGAAATGCCGCCATTTGAACCGCATTCATGTACTCGGAATCCGGCATAGCCATCAATTCCGCGTCGGTGAGGTCTTCTAGGGGAGTCGTCTTCCAGTTGTTGGCGAGCTTGGGATCTTTTTTGATCGACGAAGGCAGTGCCGGAACAATGATAGGTGTGGGTGCAGACTGTGCATAGCTGGCTTTGGCCGCGGTCGATGCAACCGACTGCGCGATGGACGGCACGGTCAACTGCGCCAGACGTGACGAAGGGCGCCCCGCTTTAGCAGGCACAGCGGCGGCAACGGGCGCCACTTTTTCGACGGCCACAGGGGTGGCTGCCACGGGAGATTTGGACTTAGAGGGAGCGGAAGTCTGCATTGGCTTGGCTGACGTTTTGGAAACGGGCATGGGGACGGGGCTGGCAACAGCCCGAGGTTTAGAAGTAACGGGTTTTGAATCCGATGGAGTGACCTTTTTGGCCGTTGATTTTGCGCTGACTTTCGCCAACGGTTTTGCCGTTTTTACGGGCGCGGCTTTGACAGCGGGTTTGGCAACCGGTTTTGCGACGGGCTTAGCTACAAGCTTTGGCGTTACTTTGGACACGGCCTTGGACGGCGCAGCCTTCGCAGCCGTGGCGGGTTTAGCGACAGGTTTTCCTTTGGGCTTGGCCGCAACGGCCAATGCTTTGGGTTTGGCGGCCGTAGCCTTGCTGACTTTTCCAGATTTAGCGTTCACTTCGGGTCTCCTGGCAGAAATCTCCTGCGCATCGTCGGTGGGGCCTGCTGCCCCAGCCTTGCCCTTGACAGGCTTTTTTGGCTGGGCTTCTCCGGCGCGCGAGTGTACAGGCTTCCCCTTGGCAAAACCCATACGTTGCAAAATCGAGACAATCATTTAATTTTCCTCACACCAAAGACTGCTCCATCCCCTGCAACAAAATTTCCTTGGGCAGGTCAATGCCAATAAAAACCATTTTGCTGCACCGGTGCTCGCCATCGGCCCATTGTGGCCCCAGGTCGCTGCCCATCAGCTGGTGAACGCCCTGAAAAATAACCTTGCGGTCTGTGCCCTTCATATAGAGCACTCCCTTGTAGCGCAACATGCGCGGGCCATAAATATTGACGATGGCGCTCAGAAAATCCTCTAACTTGGCCGCATCAAATGGCCGGTCAGACTTGAAAACAAAGCTCTTGACGTCGTCATCGTGGTGGTGGTGATGCCCCGCACCGTGCGCGTGCGAGGGGTGATCGCAATGCTCGCCGGGCGCGTGGTCATGGCCTTCGTGACCCTTTTCATGGTCACCGTGGTCATGGTCTTGGTTATGCCCATGGTCGTGATCGTCGTCTTTCAAAAAGTCCGGGTCGATATCCAGCTTGGCATTCAGATTAAAGCCACGCAGGTCAAACACCTCGCTCAGCGCCACTTCGCCAAAATGCACCGCCTTTTGCGGGGCGCGTGGGTTCATGTGCTTGATGCGGTGCATCAGCGCCTCAGTCTCTTCAGCGGACACCAGATCGGTCTTGCTGATGAAGATTTGGTCGGCAAAACCCACTTGGCGGCGCGCCTCTTGGCGATCATTCAACTGGGTTTGTGCGTGTTTGGCGTCCACTAACGTCAAGATGGAGTCCAGCAAGTAGGATTCTGCGATCTCGTCGTCCATGAAAAAAGTCTGGGCTACCGGGCCAGGGTCAGCCACGCCGGTGGTCTCGATCACCACGCGCTCAAAATCCAGCTCGCCCTTGCGTTTCTTCTCCGCCAAGTCACGCAGCGTGGCGCGCAAGTCTTCGCGGATGGTGCAGCAGATGCAGCCATTGCTCATCTGGATGATCTGTTCGTTGGTGTCGCTAACCAAGATATCGCTATCGATGTTTTCTTCACCGAATTCGTTTTCGATGACAGCTATTTTTTGGCCATGGGCCTCGGCCAACACGCGCTTAAGCAACGTGGTTTTGCCCGAGCCCAAAAAGCCGGTCAGGATGGTAGCGGGAATCAAACTCATGGCGGAATCCAAAAATCAGCAGGTGGGGAGTGTACTGGTCAATTCAAGGCCCCTCACTTACGCATGACAACCAAGCCTTTGAGGTATTCACCCTCTGGGAACGCAATCGTCATCGGGTGGTCGGGCGCGCCGCCCATGCGCTCGGTGATGAATCCGTCCACCCCAGCGTCAGACCCGGCGCCCGCCACGATCTTGTGGAACAGGTCTGGGCTGATGCCGCCCGAGCAGGAATAGGTGAACAGCACGCCGCCGGGTTCCAGTAGCTTCAATGCCAGACGGTTGATGTCTTTGTAAGCACGGGCCGCGCGCTCGGCGTGTGCCACGGTCGGAGCGAACTTGGGCGGGTCCAGCACGATGGCGTCAAACGTGCGGCCCTCGGCCACAAACTTGCGCAGCGAGGCGTTCACATCCGCATCCATAAACGTGGTTTGACTGACATCAAGACCGTTGAACGCTACATTCGCGCGGGCTTGCTCCAAAGCCGCGCCGGACGAGTCGATGGACGTGACGTGCGACCCGGTAAAACCGCCCGCCCGTAGCCCGGCCAACGCCGCTACAGTAAAACCACCGGTGTAGCAAAAGCAATTGAGCACGCGCTGAAAACCCAGACGCTGTGCGTAATCTGCAAACTTCTTGCGGCTGTCGCGCTGGTCTAAATAGAAGCCAGTCTTGTGGCCGTCGGCGATGGACAGGCCCAGTTGCCAGTCGTGTTCGCGCAGCACAAAGTCGGTTGGCGTGCTCGCATCGCCGCCACGCAGCCAACCTTTGACTTCGGGCAGGCCTTCCAGCGCACGGCTGCTGGCGTCGGAGCGTTCGTACAGCTTGGTCAGGCCGGTCTCTGCCAACAGCGCATCGGCCAACACACTCTTCCAGCGCTCGGCGCCGCTGCTCAAGAACTGCGCCACCAGCGTGTCGCCATAGCGATCCACGATCAAGCCCGGCAGGCCGTCGGATTCGCCATGAATCAGGCGTTGGCCATTACTCTGTATGTCAAATCGGGCTCTAGCCCTCGTGGATGCTGATACTGCCGCTATGAAAAACGAAGTATCTATGCGTTGGGCTTCGTCAAAACTCCAAACCCGAGCACGGATTTTGGAGGTCGGGCTGAACGCCGCCCAGCCCAAGAAGGCGCCGGTATCAGACTCGACCCGCACGGTCTCGCCGCTGTCGGCGGTGCCTTTGGCAATGGCGGATTCAAAGATCCAGGGGTGGCGGCGCTGTAGGGAGCGCTCTTTGCCGGCGCGCAGTCTGAGAGTTTTCATAGGCACCGATTGTGCGGCAGACGCGCAACGGCCAAGTCGCGCGGCTTCAATCCTTTTTATGACCCTTGGCATGGGCACGGGGGTGGGCCGCGTCATAGGCCTTGGCCAAGTGCTGAAAATCCAGCCGCGTGTAGACCTGTGTGGTGGTGATGTTGGCGTGTCCCAGCAGCTCTTGCACGGCGCGTAAATCACCGCTGGACTGCAACATATGGCTGGCGAACGAGTGGCGCAGCATGTGCGGGTGCACCGGGGTGGCCAGCCCGGCCTGCAAGCTGCGGCTGCGCAGGCGCTGCCAGACGGACTGGGAGGTGAGCCGGGTGCCGTTGCGGCCGATAAACAGCGCCGGGCTG